>NZ_WXWP01000166.1:0-4847 GCF_009904765.1 Vibrio sp. V39_P1S14PM300 | reverse complement strand
CTTCAAATTTATACAAAGGATGGAAAAATGAATCTTACGCAGTGGAATGTATTGTTAGCTTCAATTCTGGCGCTTCCTGCCGTTGCAGATACCGATGTGTATCTGACCAATAACTCTGATCAAACTTTAACCATACAGGTCAACCATGAAGGATCGGACTTACTGCAATACGGTGAAGAATGGCAACAGCATGTTGAAGTGCTGGGGCCATGGGAAACCAAGCAGGTGATCAGCTTTAATCGTTGGGAAGGTGTGAAATCCGGTGAAACCTATCGTTTCCATACTGTTGTGTCTAATCCGCAAGGGGAAAGCGTTACCCTAAACCAGGTAATGGAAGGCCACTGGTACAATTCTACTATCGAATACGGTGTCTCGGCTTCCGATGTCGGTCTGCAGTTGCAAGACGATCGCAATGTACATCGCTTCGACAGCGACAGTTTTGGTGACCGTGCGGCCGAGCTGGCATTTAAATCGGCTCAGACCGCTCGTTACGATGATCTTTACTACACTATCACCCCCGCCAAAATTGATGAGCAGCCAGAGCCGGACGAAGATACGTTGAAGATGATGACTTACAACATTTGGGCGTTACCTGCGATTGCCTCCCACATCGACGACCGTTTTGACATTATTCCGGAATATGTCAAAGGCTATGATGTGTTAGCGCTTCAGGAAGTGTTTGCGGGGGGCCGCGACGAGTTTCTGCGTGAGCTTGCCAAAGAGTATCCTTATCAGACCAAGATGCTGGACAAAGATGGCGTCAATATTTATGACGGCGGTGTGATGATAGTCAGCCGTTACCCCATTGTGAATCAGGCTCAGTATGTATTTCCAGACTGCACCGGTACGGACTGTTTCGCCGATAAAGGCGTGAATTATGCCGAGATCATCAAAGGTGGTAAGGCATACCATGTGTTTGCGACTCACACGGCTTCTTACGATACCGATACGGCGCGCGACTACCGTCAACGTCAGTTTAAACAGATGCGCGCAATGGCGCAGTCTCTCGAGATTCCTGCCAACGAAACGGTGGTCTACAGCGGTGATTTCAATGTCAACAAGCGTAAATTCCCAGGTGACTATCAACAGATGATTGCTAACCTGAGTGCGATTGAGCCTCAGTATACGGGTTATACGGAATCGACTTTTGACCCACGCATCAACGACTTCGCTGGTGAAGCTCTGTCAGGTGGTGAGAACGTGGAATATTTAGATTACGTGATGGTGAGCAATGAGTATGGCATTAAGGCTTACAACGACAATCGCGTGGATGTCCCGCGTTCAACGGATGAACGTTTGTGGAAACACTACAATCTGTCGGATCACTTCCCGGTCAGTGCGGTCATCAAAGAATGAATCGCCTTATCTCAGTCACTGTGCTTGCCGTTGTGGCGGGCACTTTGTGGTGGCGTTACAGCTCGGCACCAGTTTCAACTGTCTTGTCGCCGGAGCCCGTCTCAGCGCCCGATCAGCCTTCAGGTTCATCGGGCTTGGTACCTGAGAGCGTGCCTACACCGAGTTCGGTTTCACCCAGCCGCGAGTCATCTGAGCGTTTGATGGATCTGGCAAAGCGGTTTGAATACGCGCAGGGGCGAGCCTTTGTTTTTCAGGTGGAAGCGTTTTGGCGTGAGTGTCTGGATCGCGATAGCTGTGCCTTGGAGCTCGATTTAATACAAACCATGCTGACGCCGGAGCGTTATCAGTTAATCGCGCACTATCAACGTTTGAATCAGGAGTGGCAGCAGAGTCTTGGCAGCACCTCACTCAGTGATTTTGCGACCTTGCAGGCGAGAGTTGAAGAGGTTAAGCGCCTGGCTCAACAGACATGGGGAGAGGCTGCCAACATCGTGTTTGCTGACGAGTTTGCCGTCTATGACTTTAGTCTGGAAACGCAGCAGTTAGCCACCGAAAGCCCCGATCAGTTTGTGCAATCTTATCGCCACTTACTCAATCAATGGCATAAGAGTGAAGCAGCGATCGGTTTAGTCAGCTCTGCGGCCAAATACGAAAGAGGCCTCAGCCTGATTCCTCACTCATATAGCCAGACGCAAAGAGAACAGGTGTCTTCACAGCTTGCGGCAATGTACCTAAGTGATGCGGAAGCGAACGACATACAAGCCAGAGCGCAGCAAGTGGCAGAGCAGACAACGCAGACTCAGAGCTATCAACAACAGCTGGAAAGATTAAAACGCACACTTGAACAACAGCGTCAGAGCCGCTTTGCCAACCTGACGGACAGTGAGTGGCAGCAATATTATGATGACCAGATTAGTGAGTTTCGTATCAGTTTCTTTTCTGGCTAACTGATTGTTAAATATATGTTTTATTTTATCGATTGCGATTGTCTTATTTGGCGAAAGTTTTGAACCAGCCTCTAAAAGGCTATGCATTTGGATTTATATTAAGCATTAATCGTTGATATAACGCAGCCTCAAATCATTACTATAAAAAGGGTGTTGCGTATGAAACACAATCAACGTCTATTCGTTCCCAAGAAACTGGTCACGGCGCTGTTGCTGGCCGGTGTCAGTTCCACTGCTGCTGCACAATGCGAATATCAGGATCTCATCCAGTCTCCGGATATCATTGCTGATATTTCGGACGCGGAACAATCCTGTTTCCGCTCCTGGTACAATGCGCCAGAAGAGGCAGCTCAAGGGTTATACAGTGAAGCGTCACTGCAACAAATCCAGCGTGCGTTGGCGACAGAAGTCACTCACTATCGTGGTGAGGACGCACAGGCCAAGCGAATCGCCAACTTGAGTGAGTTTGTACGCGCTGCGTATTTTGCCCGCTATGCCACGCAAGATAAACACGGCTACTACTCAGAAGCGATGAGTCAGTCTTTGGCTCAACTGTCTGATCAGTTCCTACGCTCTCCATTCGCGCGCGACTTGGGCCGAGATCAAGTGGACGCGATGTCAGGGATGAGCCTGATGGTTGACAGCGTAAAACAACTGCCGTTGGCGATGGACTCCATGCTGGACATGTTGGGTTCGTTTGACCGTGAAAGTGCGCAGAACCTGCAATATGTCGATGGCCTCAACAACCTCTTCCGCGCGATGTCCGGCCATGTTTCGCGCAGCGCGTTTTACGATGATATGGCTCGCCATCCGGAGTACCTGACACGCCTAAAAACGTTTGTTGACCAGAATCAGTGGGCACTGGGTACCGATGCAGAATTTTTGGTGTACAACGCCGTACGTGAATCTGGCCGTCTTCTGGCCACGCGCAACGACACGCTTCGTGAACAGGTGTTGGCGATGATGGAGCAGACACTGCAACAGCATCAAATTGGCACGCCGGGTGAGCGTCTTTGGTTGGCGGCGGCAGAAATGATCCTGTTTTACGCGCCGGAGCGGGGCGCCGAGCTGCATTTGGCGGAAGGAAAAACGCAACTGGAGCAACGTTTGCTGCCGAATCGTTACACTTGTCATGGACCGGCAATCATTCGTTCGCAGAATTTGTCCGATCAACAAGCTCAAAAAGCGTGTGATGTACTGGAAGCCAAAGAGGCGGACTTCCATGATGTGGTTAACTCGGGCGCCGTCCCGGTGGCCGACGACCACAACGATCAGGTTGAAGTGGTGGTATGGCCAAGTAACGACGCTTATGTCACTTATTCCAACTTCCTGTTTGGCAACAGTACCGACAATGGTGGTCAGTATCTGGAAGGCACACCATCGGATCCGAACAACACCGCTCGTTTTCTGGCCTACCGTTACGATTCAGGTGACGATCTGGCGATCCTTAACCTTGAACACGAGTATGTTCATTATCTCGATGGTCGCTTCAACTTATATGGCGGTTTCGGTGATACGCTCAGCCACGGCAACATGGTGTGGTGGCTGGAAGGGTTTGCGGAATACATGCATTACAAGAAAGGCTATCAGGCAGCGATTGATCTGGCCTCGGACGCCAACTACTCGCTGAGCGATGTGTTTGCCACGGATTACAACCATGACGTAAACCGCATCTATCGCTGGGGTTACCTAGCAGTGCGTTTTATGATCGAAAACCACCCGGCTGACGTTGATCGTCTGCTTCAGCTTGGCCGCAGCGGCGAGTACCAGTCGTGGGCGGAAGAAGTGAAGCGACTCGGGCCTCAGTACGACAGCGAGTTTGCTACTTGGTTAACAACACTCAGCAGCGAAGAACCAGGCACGGATCATGGCGATGATAATAACGATAATGGTGATCAGAGCGACGATGCCATGCCAAGTTTCGGTATGAATCATTCAGCGCATTTCTCTGCCGATCAATATGAAGAGCAGCAGTTCTATATTGATATTCCAGACGGCGTCACGTCGTTTACTGTGACAACACGTGGTGACGGCGATTCTGATTTGTACGCCAGTTACCAGAAAGTGGCGCATTACTACGATTATCAGGTTTCCGAATATGGCTCTGGTAGTGATGAAGTCATCACGTTCACACCACAAAGCAACGGTTTTATCGCTCCGGGACGTTACTATTTCAGCCTGACGGCACGCGAATCGTTCAGTGATGTTGAAGTGATCAGCCAAGTGGAAACCAGTTCACCGGCGAAAGCAGAAGACGACTTAACCCCTCTGCTGTTGACGAACGGACAAGCTGTGAACCTGGACATTAACGAAACACGTTATGCCGGTCTGTATGTAGACCGGCCGGCTGTCGTACGAGTGTGGCTGTCGTCTGTCGGCGAGAAAGACGGAGAGGTGGACCTGTATGTCGGGCGTCAAAGCTGGGCATCTACGGAGGATTTTGATCTTGCTTCCCAACACGCAGGCAGTAACGAGTATGTTGAAATGACAGTAGAGCAGCCAGGTTACGTCCATTTCACTTTGGATGCACAGCATCCGGGTGGG
>NZ_WXWP01000060.1:0-4869 GCF_009904765.1 Vibrio sp. V39_P1S14PM300 | reverse complement strand
ATCACTGTAGTAAACATCGTTGGCATTTCAACCAATATTGGCCGCACCTGTTATGCACTCACCGAAATAGATGCCGCAGTGTCGACCACAGTGACACCTTTTGCACTCAATTCAGCCGCCACCTGTGCGGTATTTTCCGCAAACACCGCTCGTGTTGCAGCCAGATTCAATACGACGTTAAAACCAGCCTCCAGCAACTGCTCTATCGATTTTTTGACACAAAAATCTAACGCCAGACCACCCAGGATGACAGTGTGAATGCGGTTGGCACGTAAGAACTCAAGCCCCCCCGTTGACAATGTATCGGCCTGATCATGATAGAAAGCCCCATAAGGATGTGCATCCGGGTCGATGCCTTTATTGATTTGAAAATCATACTCACGCACCGCCGGCAGACCTGGTAGCAGCTCCACGCCTGGCGTACCAACCACACAATGAGGGTTCCATTTGATATCCACCTCAGGCAAACCTACCGGCTGCAACATCTGATCTGGTGTGTCCGCTTCCCAGGCAGCGCCAGGTGGATGCATGTCTCTGGACACGAGCGTTAAAGCCGCTTTACTGTGATTGCGCTTTAGCTCATCAACAATATCGAGTGCGCCCGCCACCGGCAATTCATTCGGACACAATTCGCTGAAGCCTTTCTGCGGATCCACATCCAATGCGGCAGTAGTCGCTCTATCCAACGTTACATCTGTACTCATGAGATATCCTTTGCGGTGTTACCGCAGACATGTCTGAAAATAAGTCACACTTTTCTGGCCAAGGCTGTACACCTGAGCAGGCTTGCCGCCTTTCCCCTTATTACTCGAAGCCATCTTGTTTGCACTGGTGATGACTCCTGTTTCAATCAGGCGCCGCTTCACTGTCATCCGGTTAACCTCAACACCGAACTTAGCGTAAGCCGAAATGATGTCAGAGACTAAAAACTCTTTATCAAGCGCAAACAGCGCTACGGAAGTATACTCCACCGCTGCACGCAGCTTATTCCACGCCAGCTTAATCAGGTCGGCATGGTCAAATGCCAAAGCCAATTCATTATTAAGTATACTATCCAGACGAAACCAACGAAGTTGTTCCCGGCACAAGCCGCAGTTGTTGATCTGCTCGACATTGGTATGGTTTAGCAGTGCGTAGTGCGCAATGGACACACTCCACCCATCTGGATCACGTTTTGGGTTGCCGTCCACCATAGGCTGACTGATGTAATTTGGGTAAGTGTGGATCTTCTGTCGACAGATACGCCTGCGCGCAGCGTCAAAATCCTCATCGGCGGGCAACCCGCCCTGCTCACTCATGTCCTGTTCAAACACGAAACCACCAGGGATCGACCACATACCACATTGGGGACGATTGGGGTTACTGCGCTTAATCAAAAGCACTTCTAACCCGTTGTCACCCAATTTCAGACATATCATGTCAATGGTTACTATCATGGTGGCCTCTTATATGTCTCTACTTGCTCGCTACCTTACCCAGCCATTATCACAAGGTCAACAGGAAAGTAACGATTTGTTATTAACTTAAAAATTAACGTTTAACCAGCAAGGTGGATGCTAACTTACGAGAATAGCTGACAAATCCCACCTTATAGAAAGTAGCAGAATATTCATGGTTAATAACACAAATTGACAAACTTGGCAGAGTTAATTACAGTTCCCCCATTAGGTAACAAACATAATGTTATTAACATTGCTCCTGATGGTTTAAGGATGCCTTATGAACGCCCAACTTTTTCATCACCGGATCATTCAAAGTGCGCTCGATCTCGATGTATACAAGATCAATATGATGCAAGCCGCACACCGACTGTATCCAGAAGCACATGTCCGGTATGAGCTCATCGTTCGCTCCGATGAAGATTTGTCTGATCTCATCAATGAAGTGCGCGCGGAAATCGCTCAGCTGGCCAATTGCACATTCTCTGAGGCGGATATCCAGTATTTAACGATGAAGGCACCACACTTAAGTGAGGCATTTCTCGATTACCTGCGTTATTTCCGTTTTATGCCCCAGCAGCATATCTGCGTTGATACCATTCGCACACTGAAAGGTAAAAAACAGTTACGCGTATCCATTGCCGGTAGCTGGAAAGACACCATTCTTTACGAAACACTAGTGATGAGCATCATCTCTGAGGTGCGCAACCGTCGTCGCTGGGACGACATTCCTTATAAACAGTTTATGTCGGTACTCAAAGACAAAGTGCAGCGACTCAAAGCAGAATTGTCAGCACGTCATATCACCAACTTCCGCTTTTCAGAAATGGGCAGCCGCCGCCGATTCAGCTACCAGACACAACACGACATGCTGGACTACCTGCGCCAGGAAATCCCTGAACTCCTGAGCGGAACCAGCAACTATCATCTGGCCCGTGAGTTTGATCTGACCCCAATTGGGACGGTTGCCCACGAATGGTTTATGGCACACCAAGCGATGGTCAACGTACGAGATTCTCAGCGCGTTGCCATCGACAACTGGCATCACACGTTTGATGGCGCGCTCGGCATCGCCTTAACCGACACCATCGGTATCGATGCGTTTTTACAGGATTTCAATTTACGCCGGGCTCAGGCATACGCAGGTGTACGACATGACTCAGGATCTCCGTTTGACTGGGGTGACAAAATGATCGCTCATTACCAGAAGCTGGGAATCGATCCAATGAGTAAGATGCTGATCTTCACTGATGGTCTTAATTTCGACCGCGCGCTGGAGATTTGCGAATATTTTGCTGGCCGAGCACAGATCAGCTTTGGTATCGGCACGTTCTTGGCCAATGACATGGGGGAATGGCAAAACCGTCAGGGTGAAATCTATGAACCGCTTTCCATGGTCGTAAAAATGGCGGAGTGTAATGGATCACCCGTTGCGAAAATCAGTGACGAACCCGAGAAAGCCATGTGTGAGGATTTGTTTTTCCTAATGAATCTCAAACAGCGTTTTGGCTTGCCTGTCGATCTCGACAAAGCCATCGGTACACTGAAGTCAATGAAAATAAGCCAGCACAAATTTCAAAGTGTCGCCTGATAAGTCGCACCATTCCAATGAAAAAGCCAGTGTCGTTGAGCACTGGCTTTTTACTAGCGACTATTTAGTGATGTACAAATCACGCGTATAGCGCCGCTCAGATGCGTTGTGGTTGCTGTAGCCACCGACACGAGTCTGTTTTAACACTGAACGGGTATAGAAATACACCGGAATTGCGGGCATCTGATCAGAGAAAATCTGCTCGGCTTTCTGGTATAGGGCTTTACGCTCCGCATCATTGGCGGCATAAGTGGCGTCTTGCAACATTTTATCGTAACGCTCGTCATGCCAACCGCCGTAGTTCATGCCCGAAGAATCGAAGTAAGACAAGAAAGTCGATGCTTCGTTGTAGTCTCCGATCCAGGCATAACGGGCTACCTCAAAGTTCTTTGACGATAGTTCCTGCAGGAACGTTTTCCATTCCTGATTTGCTATCTGAACATTGGCACCAAGGTTCTTTTTCCACATCGATGCCATCGCAATCGCCAGCTTTTTGTGTGATTCGCTGGTGTTATACTCCAGCTCGAACGACAAAGGTTTATCTTTGCCATAGCCCGCTTCCGCCAGCAATTGTTTTGCCTGTTTATTTCGTTCAGCTTGCGTCATTTCGGCCCATTCCAGTGTCGGCACATCAAACCCGGCCACGGCAGGCGGCGTGTTTGAGTACGCAGGCAGTTGCCCCATCCCCAAAATTCCATTTACGACGATATCGCGATCAATCGAGTACGCCAGTGCTTTTCGTACTCGCGGATCATCAAACGGCTTTCTACTGGTGTTGAACAAGTAGTAATATGTGCCCAGCGATGGCATGGTGAGCAGTTCATTCGGACGCTCTTTCTTGATGGTTTTGTACAACTCCAGCGGCACCGTTGAAGTGATGTCCACTTCTCCGGTACGGAAGCGGTTGTATTCCGCGTTTTCGTCCTGAATCGGCAGATACGTGACTGTCTCGATCACAGTTTTGTCGTTGTTCCAATACGCTGGGTTGCGCTTGAGTACCACACGCTCATTGATGACCCAAGTATCCAGCGTATAAGCACTGCTGGTCACGATGTTTTCCGGTTTGGTCCAGTTCTCACCATATTTTTTCACGGTCGCTTCCGGCAGAGCAAAAGTACTCTCATGCGCTAGCATCTTGGTAAAATAAGGTACAGGCTTGGTCAGCGTGATCTGAACGGTTTTATCGTCTAACGCTTTCACACCCAGTGTATCCGGTGATTTCTCACTTTTCGTGATTTCTGACGCATTGACGATACCGGCCAGCTCCAGATACCAGGAGTAAGGCGCGCCAGTTTTCGGATCAACAATGCGCTGGAATGCAAACACAAAGTCGCTGGCTTTGATCGGCGAACCATCCGACCAGTTTGCGTCACGCAAGTGGAAAGTGTACTGCGTTGCGTCTTCTGAAACGTCCCACGTGGTGGCTAAGGCTGGGATGATATTACCGTCTAAGTCCTCACTCACCAAACCTTCAAACATATCGCTGATAACACGGGAACTCGAGGTGTCTGACGACATCGACGGATCCAGCGTTGGCACTTCATCACCGTTACCTCGAGTGATGGTTTGGGTATCTGCCAGCATGACGCCTGCTGGCACTTCCGCCGCCCACGCAGGAGATGAAACAAGCACTGCCAAGCTACTTGCCAGCAGTGTTCGGGTAAATTTTTGCATCTGATTTCCTTATACTTAAATGGTTAACGGGCAGAGAGCCAGTCACCTATCGGCCGAATTCAGCTCCGGCGTACGTCTCCAGTTCCGCACTGACATCCTAACAGTGTGAATTGAACACTTTGTTATAACGTGTTTTATCACCGGACTCTGGGAGCTAAGTTAAGG
>NZ_WXWP01000391.1:0-4889 GCF_009904765.1 Vibrio sp. V39_P1S14PM300 | reverse complement strand
TGGCTAAACAGACTGGAAACAGCGCCGCGCGGACGCTTTTCGCTGAGACGCCGTCAGGCGATTTCGATCAAGCGTGCTACCAGACGTTCAATCCCGCTTGCGGCTTGTGAAATGTTTCAGCCAGCATATAGGCTGGTGTTGAAAGCACTTTGTTTTCTGTATCGAACACGTAGTCGTCTACCGGACACTCGACATGATCGCCGCCCATCTGACGAAAGGCTTTGGCAGTTTGGACGTCATTTCCGATAGTGCCCTGTACATCGGTGCCGTAAATCATGGGAATAATGGCTGGCGCGATACACAAATACGCCGCAGGCTTTTTCGCTTCGGCAAAGCCACGACAGGCCGCAGCCACATGAGCATTAATACTGCATTCTGTGCCTTTTACAGCAAAGTCGGTCAGGTTTTTTGCTGCGCCAAAGCCGCCGGGCAAGAGCAGGGCATCAAAGTCAGCCGGATTCAGTTTGGCGACATCCTCTATCTGACCTCGGACGATTCGAGCAGATTCGACCAGTACATTGCGGGTTTCAGGCATTTCCTCACCGGTGATGTGGTTTATCACATGCATTTGTTCGATATCTGGCGCGAAGCAGTGCCAGGTCGCACCATGCTTCTCGATCGCGTGCAGAGCCAGCACCGTTTCATGGATTTCAGCACCATCGAAAACACCGCATCCGCTCAATATGACAGCAACCTTTTTCATCTTAACTTTCCTTTTCTTTACGCTTAAGAACTCAGGACTCACTCCTTTGGGCTAAGTTCCTGATCAACTTCAGTGCTTTCTATATTATCGTCGATTTCATCCTGATCGTGATCGTCAGGCCGATAATTTTTCACGACAAAAGGTGTCAGCATAACGCTCGATGGCAAAAAGTGTTTCATAGCTCCCCCTGTAATTGCAACGAGCTTAATACGGACTTGTATTCAGTGTCGTTGAGCTGGGTCATCTGTTCACTGACAGGGTGGAAGAGGCTGCTTAAATTGCCTGATTTGTCACACATTATGACGAGGCGGTAAGAGGTCTATATCAATAAAGTTGACGATAACGCTTGGCGTTGTGCATGAAACCCAGTAGTGAGGCGAATCTCAATTATTGATTCCTGGTCACGGCTCAGTATCATTGCCCGACTGGTTGTATATAAGATGAATAATATGCTGCGTAAATATCTTTCTTTTACTGCACTGGCGGGTGTGTTGAGTGTCAGTGGTTGCCAGTCGAAGAGCATCAGCCGGGGGATGAAAGCGCCGGTGTGTAATATTGATAAGCCCGTGCCGACGTACGTCCATTTCTTTGTGGCAAACGAAGCTCTGAAAGGACGTTCGCAGCAAGAGATCCATACTCAGATGCAATTTTGGGTGAATTACTCCAATTGGGTTTTGGAGAACTCTTGTATCCCAATGACACGCAATGTGGCAGAAGTAACGTTTGTTGATTTGAGCGATCACTATTTACTGGACTTTAGCTCAGCGCATTATTCGCTGGAATCTGTTCTGGGGGCCGATCGTATTAGCCAGATCCGTCAGCAGTCCAACCATTATTATGCGTTGATTCTTGGCAGTGAAAACACGTTTTTTAAGGGTGATCTCCACGGACAAGCAGAGCGTGTGCCTCATGGTCATTTTATTGCCTTGCGGTACAACACTTCCCAACATGTGCTTGAGCACGAGTTTGGTCATTTAGCCTGGGCGGAACATGACACCGAAACCTTAAAAGAGCAGGTGGGCAACAACGATCTCACAGAGATCAGTGCGGTTTGGGAATGGCCATACATCAAACCATACGCACGTGCCTATTTGTGTGCGAACGGCGGTACGGTCATGAGTTACGCTCCGAAACGCAGGCCGTTTTATTCCAGCCCACAGATTTCGTTTAACGGAGAAGTGTGTGGGGATGCGAAGGCAGGCGACAACGCCAGAGTATTACGTGATTATGCCCAGCGCCTGCGTGAACGTATGGCAAGTGTGGGTCAGGGAGTCGCGATCAACTGATCCCAATAGGGTGTATCTGTCCCCAGCCGGTCGGCTATGTATTCGATGAACGTCCGGACTTTCAGTGGCAGGTGCTTTCTTTCCGGAAACACCGCATAAATGGCGTGCTCTGGCAGAGGGAAGTCCTGCATCACGGGAATTAAGGTGCCTTTGGCGATATCGGATGCCACGATAAACGTGGGTAACTGAGCGATGCCGAGTCCGTCTAACACCGTGCGGCGGATAACTTCACTGTTATTCACCACAAAGTTTCCCTTAGGAACGACTTTATGCTCGCCGTGGACACTTTCAAATGTCCACTCGTGCCCGCCTCGGAAATAGCTATAGCGCAGGCAATTGTGATGAGCGAGATCCGTTGGGCGTTTGGGTTCACCGTATTGTTCCAGATAAATGGGAGAGGCACACAACAGGCTTTTACAGGGCGCCAGACGACGTGCCACCAAATTAGACACAGGTAAATGGCCGATACGAATCGCTAGGTCGAAACCACCTTCAATCAAATCCACCATTTGATCTTCAAGTTGCAGATCGATTTCGATTTGCGAATTCAGCTCGATGAAATCGGCGATAATGGGGGCGACGTGCTTGACACCAAATCCCATTGGTACGCTGATTTTCAGTCGCCCTTGCGGTGAGCCCTGCAACTCTGTGACGGCGTCCAGCCCCTGCTGAGCGAGACCCAGCGCCTGCGATACGTAATCGTAATAGCGCTGACCAGCCTCAGTCAGGCTGAGTTTGCGCGTTGTTCTGTTCAGCAGACGAATGCCGAGTTCATCCTCCAACTGGTTGACGCGTTTACTGACTGCTGACTTGGTGATATTGAGCTTGGCAGCCGCGACGGAAAAGCTGCCGTTTTCTACAACGGCGACGAACACGGGGATAGCAGAGAAACTGTGCATATAGTTGAGTTTAAGTTAACAATGAGTTTCTTATTATATGGATTATCATCCAGAAGAAAACAATCTAAACTAGGCCGAACGAGTAAGGAGTAATCATGAAGTACGATTGGATTCTGTTTGACGCGGACGAGACCCTGTTCCATTTTGACGCATTCAAAGGCATGCAACTGATGTTTGCCCGTAAGGGAATTGAATTCACGCAACAGGACTTTGCTGAGTATCAGCAAGTGAATAAACCGCTCTGGGTTGATTATCAGAATGGTGACATTACCGCTGATGAGCTAAAGCACACACGTTTTGACCTCTGGGCGAAAAAACTTGAAACGACCACTGCTGAGCTGAACACTGCATTTCTCGAAGCTATGGCGGATATCTGTACCTTACTGCCGGGTGCGAAGGAGTTGATGGAAGCGCTGTCAGGAAAGGCCAGAATGGGCATCATCACCAATGGTTTTACGGAGCTTCAGGCTATTCGTCTGGAAAGAACTGGAATGAGCAGCTACTTCGATCACATTGTGATTTCTGAGCAAGTGGGTATCGCCAAGCCAGACGAAGGTATTTTTGCCCATGCGATGTCGCTGATGGGCCATCCGTGCAAATCGAAAGTATTGATGGTTGGTGACAATCCGCATTCAGACATTCTTGGTGGTATGAATTTTGGGATAGAAACCTGCTGGCTCAATACCGAACGTGTAGATGCCGTGGATGGCATTGCTCCGAGTTACACCGTGGCGTCATTGCATGAACTGAAAGACATTCTGATCGCCTAATCAACGTTCTGCCGGCACATGGAGTGATGTGTAATGACTGAGGGATTTGGTGTTTGTTATCTCGAATCCCTCAGCAAGTGTGCTGAGTTTTTTGATGCGATCAAGACGGAAATGACGATAGTCGTGGCGCAGTTCGCACCAAGCCACTAATGTCCATATCTTGCCCCAGAAAATTTGCCCGAGAGGTTGGAGCGTGCGCCGGGTTTGCTTACCATTCTCTGCGGTGTATTCCATTTCGACTTTCAACCTGGCGTCGGTTGCATGGCGCAGCATCTGGCTATGTCTGGCGGTGTCTGAACGAGAATGCAGATCCGGCACGAGCATCGAAAATTCTTCCACCTGTTGTTTTCTTTTGTCCGGAAGGACAGACAATATTTTCGTCGACGCACTTTTGGCCGCGCTGGCGAGTTCTTCGTCTGACCATGAGCGCACCATTTTCATACCCAGTTCCAGTGCCATCATTTCTTGTTCGGTGAACATCAAGGGCGGGAGGTGGGAGCCGGCTTGCAGTAAATAGCCGACCCCCGCTTCTCCGTATATCGGAACGCCGGAACGAATGAGTGATTGAATATCGCGATAAATGGTCCTTTCGCTAACCTGCATTTCTTCAGCGAGCGCCGAGGCAGTGACCGCGTAGCGTCGGGAACGCAGCAAGGTCAGGAGTTCAAATAGTCGTTCCGATTTACTCATTCAGTCTTCATCCCAGATGCTGATTAACGGTATTTTTTGGCCAGGTCACACATCTTAATGTGTTGGTGCTGAATGTCGACTGAATCTCGGTCGATCAGTGCGATTAAGGCTTGGCATTGCTCATTCGCTGCAAACTGCTTACTGGCCTGTTTGGCTTCTTCCATGGAATCCCAATAGATTACGTCATTCCACAGGTTACGTTCGATTTCGTAGCTTAATGAACGATACTGAAACCCTGGCAGATTAGCGACAAATGCCTGGCTCTGCTCCGATGCGGCGACCAGATCTTGTTCCGTTATTCCCTGACGCAGTTTAAAGGTGACGATTTCAATAGCACTTTGCATGATTGTTTCCTTGTTGGTTAAGTTCGGAAACAAGCTTAAAACGTGACTTTGACAGGACATGTCAGGAGTGTGGCGAGAAGTACAACGGCTACCGCATGGTAACCGTGTTCGGCGCAAGAGCTAAAATTACCTGGCAAAAAAGCGACCAAGTGTCCGCGGGGCAAATGGCGTTAACATTGGCAGTGTCGATATTGGAT
>NZ_WXWP01000185.1:0-4927 GCF_009904765.1 Vibrio sp. V39_P1S14PM300 | reverse complement strand
GACCACAATATGCCTGAGTCAAACAAAAATCAAACAAGCGTTTACATTTTTGTAACACCGATCAATCTTACGGTTGTTCGCATATAATAAGTAACGTAGGATGTAAGCTACTAATAATACTAAATTTACCGTTTAACACGAGTGGCCGTAGCCACTGTGGGGATACGATGAAAAAGATTTTTAAATTTATCGGCCTGATATTTAAAGGGATTTGGAAACTCATCACTTTTTTCCGTCTCGCCATCAGCAACCTTTTCTTCCTCGCCTCTCTTGCCATCATTTACTTCATCTATGTACATTCCCAAGCACCGACACCGGGCATTACTCAGGAATCCGCTCTGGTTCTGAACCTGTCTGGTCCAATTGTGGAGCAAAGCAGTTACGTCAACCCGATGGACTCCTTTGCCGGGTCGCTGTTTGGGCAGGATTTACCACGTGAAAACGTCCTGTTTGATGTTGTCGATACCATTCGCCACGCGAAAAATGATCCGAAGATCAGCGGTATCGTGCTGGCCCTGAGTGAGTTACCTGAAACCAACCTGACCAAACTGCGTTACATTGCCAAAGCGCTGAATGAGTTTAAATCGTCAGGTAAACCTATCTATGCCGTGGGGGATTTTTACAACCAGAGTCAGTACTACCTCGCCAGCTACGCCAATAAGATCTTTTTGGCACCGGACGGGGCCGTGATGATCAAAGGCTACAGTGCATACACACTGTACTACAAAACGCTACTTGAGAAGCTGGACGTCAATACTCACGTCTTCCGCGTCGGGACATACAAGTCCGCGATTGAACCTTTCATTCGTGATGATATGTCAGACGCCGCGCGTGAATCAGCTTCTCGCTGGCTCGGTCAGTTATGGGGCGCCTACGTTGAAGACGTTTCAACGAATCGCCAGATTGAGCCTAAGACGCTCACTCCGAGCATGGACGAGTTCCTGACCGAACTGAAATCCACTCAGGGTGACCTGGCGGCGCTGTCGAAGAAACTCGGCCTGGTGGATGAGCTGGCCACTCGCCAACAAGCCCGCAAGGCGATGATTGATGTATTTGGCAGCGATGGTGAAGACAGCTACAACTACGTGGATTACTACCAGTACGCTTCCAACGTCAAGCCAACGTTCAACGCCGCCAACGACGACATCGCCATTGTTGTGGCGAACGGCGCCATCATGGACGGTTCACAACCTCGTGGCAGTGTCGGTGGCGACACCACCGCGGCCCTGCTGCGTGAGGCGCGCAATGATGACAAAGTCAAAGCCGTTGTGCTGCGCGTAAACAGCCCGGGTGGCAGTGCGTTTGCTTCGGAAGTGATCCGCAATGAAATCGACGCGCTCAAGGCCACAGGCAAACCTGTTGTGGTCTCCATGTCGAGTGTGGCAGCCTCTGGTGGCTACTGGATCTCAATGAGCGCCGACAAGATCGTCGCCCAACCGACCACCCTCACCGGCTCAATTGGTATTTTCAGCGTGATCACCACGTTTGAGAAAGGCCTGAACAAGCTCGGGGTGTACACCGACGGTGTTGGTACCTCACCCTTCTCTGGTGTTGGCCTCACAACCGGTTTGAATGACGGCGCGTCACAAGCTCTGCAACTGGGCATTGAACACGGTTACCAACGTTTCATCAGTCTGGTGGGCAAACACCGCGGGATGAGCGTTGATCAAGTGGATGAGATTGCTCAAGGGCGTGTGTGGACTGGTCAGGATGCCATGCAGCGTGGCCTGGTTGATCAAATGGGTGACTTCGACGATGCGGTGATTCTGGCGGCCAAACTGGCCAATATGGAATCATACAACCTGTACTGGGTAGAAGAACCGCTCTCTCCGGCACAGCAGTTCCTGCAGGATCTGGTTGGTCAGGCCAAAGTGCATCTTGGTCTGGATATCAGCTCGGTACTGCCGGCCTCTCTGGCACCGGTCGCCCGTCAGATTACCCAGGATGCGAACTTGCTGAGCAGCTTCAATGATCCAAAAGGTCAGTATGCGTTCTGCCTGAACTGCGAAGTCCAGTAAATACCACGCAAGCACTGGTACGATTAGGGGCATCTCTGTGCGAGATGCCCCTTTTTCTTAACCAATTATTGGTTATAATCGCCCGCTCTGTTCCCCCTACAATTATGGTTTCTAGCAATGGCAAGAAAACACATATACATCGCCTACACCGGCGGCACCATCGGCATGCAAAAGTCGGATCACGGTTACGTGCCCGTCGCTGGCTTTATGGAAAAACAGCTGGCCAGCATGCCGGAATTCCACCGTCCGGAAATGCCGGAATACACCATTCACGAATACGAGCCACTGATCGATTCTTCGGATATGACTCCGGCTGACTGGCAACAAATCGCGGATGATATCCGGGATAACTACGATAAATACGACGGGTTTGTCATTCTGCACGGTACCGACACGATGGCGTACACCGCATCCGCACTGTCATTCATGCTGGAGAATCTGGGCAAACCGGTCATCGTGACAGGTTCACAAATTCCTCTGGCCGAGCTGCGATCTGACGGCCAGGCCAATTTGTTGAACGCACTGCACATTGCGGCCAATTACCCGATCAATGAAGTGACGCTGTTTTTCAACAACCAGCTGATGCGCGGCAACCGCAGCACCAAATCGCACGCTGACGGTTTCAATGCCTTTACATCTCCAAACCTGCCGCCACTATTGGAAGCAGGGATCAATATTCAGATCAGCAGCAACGTCACCGTTGGCGCTCAGCCTGCCGGTGAATTCAAAGTACATAACATTACGCCTCAACCTATCGGTGTGATTACTATGTACCCGGGCATTTCACATGAAGTGATCCGCAACACACTGCTCCAGCCAGTTAATGCCATGATTCTGCTGACCTTTGGTGTGGGCAACGCGCCGCAAAATCCGGAGCTACTCAGCCATCTGCAAGAGGCTTCAGAACGAGGTGTGATCGTGGTGAATCTGACTCAGTGTCTGGCAGGAAAAGTGAACATGGGGGGGTATGCTACTGGTTGTGCTTTGGCGGATGCCGGCGTGATCAGCGGCTTTGATATGACTCCGGAAGCTGCTCTGGCTAAATTGCATTACCTGCTAAGCCAGAACCTCGGCTATGAGGAAGTAAAAGCCAAAATGCAGCAAGTCCTGCGCGGTGAAATGAGCTTATAACGGCTTCCCGCGTCCGATAACAAAGCCCCTGCAGGAATGCAGGGGCTTTTTAGTTACACTCAGTTTTCGTTGGGGTTCACCCGGACAATATCGCTTTGCCCCGGCTGAAACTCTTTTTTAAGCTCTGCTTTTGACTTAAATTTTATCTCTCCACCGGCCGCAATAGACATGTGGTCTGCTGCCGTGTTGTGTTTTGATTGATACAACATCACAGCTTGCATACAAGAGTCTCGCTGCTCTTGTGAAAGTGGTGTACCTTCAGGCCACTTACCTGTCTCCACCGCATAGGTTAGCCGCTCATAAACCTCAGGTGTGATGGCATTAATTAACTGTTCTGCGTCCATGGTGTATCCTTAAATCATCATTCTTGCACAGAAAATAACGTCTCGGCTTTGTCAGTCAAGGTAGCACGAGCAAATAAGCGTATTTGATCACAAGCAAAAATATGAACCTTCATCGAATTGTCTCTATTACCCTGATAAGTGCCGGCTTGACCGGGTGCTTTGACAGCAGAAAAAACACGGAGCAGCTGTGTAACGATTACCCGGCGCTGCGATGTGAACAGCTGAATGTGGATGACGGCCAGTGTCGGGTGCCCAGAACTAACCTGATTTGGCACCGTTTTGACGTCCTTAAAGATCCGACGGAAAGCCACAAAATCACCGAATACCAGATGGTCACGGAGTACCGCCGCTGTCTTGAACTGGCGGCACAAATCCAACCCATCGATCAGAGCGCTCTCAAGCGCAAGCGTTTTGAAGCTCTCGTGCACTCCGGTGAAGAACAGGAACGCATCGTACAGGAACTGAGTGACTCCACCGAACCGGAAACACTCTACTTCCTATGGAGTCAGATTGGTGACAATAATGCACGCCGTCAGTTTCTTCAGTTGGAAGGTTCACCAGAACTGGAAACCGCCCATCTGCAGTACGCGTTAGCGACGTTTTATACCAGCCGCGACAGCGCCAAAACCGTTACCTTGCTCAATCGCTCGCTGGAGTTGTCCGGTGCCGATGATGTCAACACCGAGATTTTCAAATCGCTGGCCAGTACTTACTACAAGCTCAATCAGAAAGAGAAGGCTTATATCTGGACTCGGGTCGCCGAGCGGTTTGATATCAACGTGGCCTCTCAGCCAGAACTGCAACTGTTGTACGGGTTCGACCAGGCGACTTACACTCGTCTGGATATGCTGGCCAACGAGGTTGAAGATGCCATCAGACAGGGCAATTATCGCTCAAGCCTTATCCCCAATACCTTTTGAGGTCTAAAAAAGCCGCTCTGTTTGGAAGCGGCTTTTTGTTGGCTTGCGAGCGGAAGTGTCAGTTCCTCCCGCTACCCCGTCGATAAAATGAAAGGATTTAACACTAAGGTGTCATTCAGCGACAGGTTTGATCACTTTTGTTGAAAATTAACGACACAGAATTTACACAAAATCGGTCCCCTGTCGTCTTGGGTCCATCAGGGAAAACATGCCCCAGATGGCTGTCGCAAGCCGCACAGCGAATCTCAGTTCGCACCATTCCGTGACTCAGATCTTCCAGATATCGGATTGCATCCGGATCGATCGGCGCATCAAAACTAGGCCAACCGCATCCCGAATCGTACTTGTTTTCGGAGTGGAACAGCGGTGCCTGACAACAGGTACATTCGTAGATGCCAGTATCTCGGTTGTGGAGTAGCTTACCGCTGAACGGGGCTTCGGTGCCTTGCTTGCGGCACACGTTATATGCCTCTACTGACAGGGTCTCACGCCAGTATTCATCAGGCTTCTCTAT
>NZ_WXWP01000010.1:0-4929 GCF_009904765.1 Vibrio sp. V39_P1S14PM300 | reverse complement strand
GCTTAGAGCCAATTGCCTAAATGAATAATTTATAAGATTATCTGGCAATTAATTCATATATCGAAAATATGTTAGTTCGTAGTTGCATAGCAAATTCAACCTAAAAATATGATCAAATATGCAACATCAGTTTGACTCCATCGCACAATGTAGCGTTTTCGCTACATTGTCGGATTCACAGACACATTCGAAGTTACCGAAAAGGTAATCAGGCGTACTTGGATCGTTATCACGGGGCTAAACGCGAAACAGATTTCTGACTCAAGGTTTGAGTCGGGTGGATTCACAGAGAGAAGAGTCTTAACCATGCCAAAGCGTAGTAAAGAAGATACTGAAATCACCATTCAGAAAATCATGGATGCGGTTGTTGATCAACTGCTCAGATTGGGTTATGACAAAATGTCATACACAACGCTGAGCCAACAAACCGGCGTCTCTCGTACGGGTATTAGCCACCACTTTCCAAAGAAAACGGACTTTACCGCCGCTCTTGATGGTCGCATCTTCAAAATGTTTGTCGAGCACCTCAATATGGATGCCGGTCTGGACGCCTTTGCACAAAGTTGGCTTAACGCGTTGGATAACAAAGAGTTTATCGCTATTTTGCGTTTGCTGTTTCACCATATCGTGACCACAGAGAAAGCCGAGGAATTTGCGGCAAACGGCATCGACAGACTGTACAAACTGGCGGAAGCTCAGTTTGGTCCTCAAAGTAGCAAAGAGTTGGAATGGCTGATGGGTAAATCCTTGATTAAAATGGCCAACTGATTTGAATAAACGCCTTCTTCGGAAGGCGTTTTTGTTGTTGGTGATTGTTATTCAATCCTTTGCTTATCACCGCTTATCTCTTCATTGAGGTGTGAGGTTAAGCGCTGATTTATTCTCTCGCTTCATTTCTGCGTACTGCATGATCTGTTACACTTCGGACTATAGCTAACGATAAGTAGAAGTAGGTGATTGCATGTCTTTCCCGGTTCTGATTTGTGACGACTCTGCTCTGGCAAGAAAGCAGATGGCTCGTTCACTGCCCGCCTCTCTGAATGCCGACATCACCTTTGCTGTTCATGGTATTGATGCGCTAGAGCAACTCGGCCAGCGTGATTTCCGTTTGATGTTTCTCGATCTCACCATGCCTGAGCTGGATGGTTTCGGTACCCTGGAAGAAATGCGCCAGCGCGGAATGGATGTTCCGGTGGTGGTGGTGTCGGGGGATATCCAGCCTAAAGCACGAGAGCGAGTGCTGTCGCTCGGTGCCAAAGCCTTTATTCAAAAACCGATCGATAAAGATGCTCTGAACGCTGTTTTGCGTGAATTGGTGCAGCCTCAGAGTCGCCCGCAGGTGATAACACCGATAGCGCTTGAATTGCCGGTACTTCGGCGCCGTGATATCTACATGGAAGTGGCCAACGTATCGATTGGCCGCGCCGCGGATGCGCTGGCGCGCCATTTTGATGTGTTCGTCAATCTGCCGCTGCCAAATGTGAATATCTTTGAAGTCAGTGAACTGCACATGGCGCTGCGCGATCTGGCCGACAACGATCAGGTCTCCGGTGTATGTCAGGGCTTTAGTGGCGAAGGCGTTGCAGGTGAAGCCCTGGTGCTACTCAGCGATTCCAGCGTGTCGGATCTCAAACGTTTGATGAAAATCCCGGCGGAAAGCGAAGAGCTTCAAGAGCTGGAGTTGCTAATGGACGTATCAAATATTTTGGTCGGCTCGTTCCTGAATGGTTTGGGAGAGCAGGCTGAGGTGCGTTTTTTCCAAAGCCCGCCGGTTTTACTCGGACAACATATCTCAATCGATTCGGTGATCGAATCGACCTCAGGCAGTTTCAAGAAAACCATGACCTTTGAAGTCAGTTACACCATCGCGGACACGTCGATTCGTTGTGACATGCTGTTTATGTTTGTCGATGAATCCTTGCCGCTTCTGGACAAAAAGCTGGCGTATCTGATGGAGGACTTCTGATGTTAAATCTTCCTGCTGAGTTTGAGCAGTTCCACTGGATGGTAGACATGGTTCAGAATGTGGACCTCGGTTTAGTGGTGATCGACAGGGACTATACCGTTCAGGTGTGGAATGGTTTTATGACTCATCATAGCGGGATACACTCCGCAGATGCGATCGGTAAATCGTTGTTCGAACTCTTCCCTGAAATCCCCAGAGAGTGGTTCATTCTGAAAACGAAACCCGTTTACGATCTTGGCTGCCGCAGCTTCATCAGTTGGCAACAACGGCCGTACCTGTTTTGTTGCCGTAACGTTCGCCCGGTGACGCAGCAAGCCGATTTCATGTACCAGAACATCACCCTGAACCCAATGAGAACACCAACGGGACAGATTAAGTCACTGTTTTTGTCTATTCAGGATGCAACCGCAGAGGCTTTGATGTCTGTGAATCGTCAATTGTGATCGTCGTTTTATGATTGTGGCTGAGTGTGAATACGTTGCATGTCAGAGTGTGTGAGTTAACGAAAATGCACTAAAGGCCGAGGAAAACCTCGGCTTTTTAGTTTACGCTGAGGATACCGGTTAAGCAGTTCACGGGAGCACGTATGTCCCTTCCAGCTCACTACTATTCGGCGCAACAGGTTAAAGCCGGAGAAGTTCTCGCTGCCCGCAGTGCGGGCGTTCCAATGTACACCCTGATGAAGCGGGCTGGTCTAGCCGCATTCCAACTGCTCAGGCAATCCCATCCCAGAGCGCAACATCTGTTGATATACACGGGCGGAGGCAACAACGGTGGGGACGGCTATATTGTCGCAACGCTTGCATTGCAGGCAGGGTTGTCCGTCACACTTTGTCATCATGGCGACCCAGAACGCGTGAGCGGTGATGCAGCGTTAGCCCGAGATGAATTTTGCCAGGCGGGAGGGAAGATCCGCCCGGACGACACACAGTTTTACAGCCCGGACGTTGTAGTCGATGCAGTGTTGGGCACTGGTTTGAGTGGTCAGGTCAGAAGTTCGACTCGCCAGCTTATCCAAATGATCAATAGCTATGAATGCCCAGTGATTGCGATCGATGTTCCCTCAGGATTGTGTGCCAATACAGGGACAGTGTTGGGCGCGGCGGTGCGTGCCACTCAGACGATAAGCTTTATTGGTCTGAAACAAGGTTTGGTGACGGGGCAGGCGCGTGACTATGTAGGTCAGATGCACTTTGCTGGTCTGGAAATGGCAGAAGTGTTTGATTGCCAGAACTCACCGTCGGTGTACGCCATTACGCCGGCGTATTGTGATGATCTGTTACAACCCCGCCGTCAGAGCGCGCATAAAGGCCGTTTTGGTCGTTCGGTTCTTATCGGTGGCGATCTGGGGATGGGCGGCGCAATTTTGCTTGCGTCGGAGGCGTGTCTTCGTGCTGGGAGTGGCTTAACAGCGACACTGACACAACAACAGCATCTGACCCCATTGTTGGTCAGAATGCCTGAAGTCATGGCATCTGACTGGTTGGAGGGGTGCATTATGCGTGACCGGATTCACTGGGCCAGCGCCATAGGTTTTGGACCGGGTCTTGGGCAAACGAACTTCAGTAAAACGTTGTTTGATCATATTAGCCATCAGAATAAACCAAAAGTATTCGACGCGGATGCGTTAAACCTGCTGGCGATGTACCCGAATCAGGATGACAATCGCATCATTACCCCGCATCCCGGGGAAGCGGCAAGATTACTCGATTGCACGGTCGCTGATATTGAGGCCGATCGTTATCAGGCAACAAAGTCTTTGCAGGAAAAATACAGTGGTGTATGTGTATTGAAAGGTGCAGGAACGATTGTGTCCAGCGATTACACCACACGGGTGTGTTTGGTGGGCAATCCCGGCATGGCTACGGGTGGTATGGGTGATGTCTTGACCGGCGTGATCACTGGTTTTCTGGCACAAGGGTATGAGCTGATGGACGCTGCGTCACTAGGTGTCTATGTTCACAGTCGTGCCGCTGATCTGGCGGCGGGAAGTGCAGGGGAACGCGGGCTGGTGGCCAGTGATCTGTTCCCCTGCATCAGGGAGGTGGTTAATCGAGTTCGATAAGCTCGTTACCGGATTTCTCACCTTTCAGTACATGCGCGATGTTGCTGAGTGTGGTATCGGCAATATTGTGCAGTGCGTCTTCGGTCAGAAATGCCTGGTGCCCGGTGAACAGCACATTATGACAAGCCGACAGACGTCGGAATACGTCATCGACGATCACGTCATTCGATTTGTCCTGGAAGAACAGGTCTTTTTCATTGTCATACACATCCAAACCCAGAGCGCCAATGCGGCCACGTTTTAATGCTTCGATAGCCGCAACCGAATCCAGCAATTCACCACGGCTGGTGTTGACGATCATGACACCGTCTTTCATCTGATTGAACGCCTCTTCATTGAGCAGGTGATAGTTCTCTTCAGACATCGGGCAGTGCAACGTAATCACATCACTTTGCTTAAACAGCGCTTCTTTTGAGCAATAGGTCGCGCCCAGTTCGATGGCCAGCGGATTTTCATAAGGGTCGTAACATAGAATGTGCATGCCCAGGCCTTTCAGAATACGCATGGTGGCCAGGCCAATTTTACCGCTGCCAATCACACCGACGGTTTTTCCATGGAAGTTAAAACCGACCAACCCGTCTAATGCGAAGTTGGCGTCTCGGGTACGTTGATACGCTTTGTGAAAACGACGGTTCAGACACAACATCAACCCTATGGTGTGCTCTGCCACGGCTTCTGGTGAGTAGGCGGGTACGCGCACCACCTGAATGCCCAGACGTTTAGCGGCACTTTGGTCGACTTTATCAAAGCCAGCGCAGCGCATCGCGACCACTCTGACACCATGCGCATGAAGACTTTCCAAAACCGGAGCGGAGAGATCGTCGTTAACAAATGCGCAGACAACCTGGCAACCTTGTGCCATTTTGGCCGTTTTGGTCGTCAGCCGAAAATCGTGAAA
>NZ_WXWP01000030.1:0-4945 GCF_009904765.1 Vibrio sp. V39_P1S14PM300 | reverse complement strand
TATTTCATCAGATAAAAAAAATCGCTGCTTGCTGTAGATCAAGAAAATTTCGTTTGAGAGAAAATAAAAATTAAAACAAAGTTGAAAGATTCAAAAATTATTGAATAATGGGTCAATACAAACAAGAAGTGAAACACTTCGACCCTCAGTCTGAAACAGGATACATAATTCATGTCTAATAAGTTCGTGCTGGTCATCAACTCTGGTAGCTCTTCGCTGAAATTCGCAGTGATCGATTCTCAAACCGGTGACGCCATCATCAGTGGGCTTGGCGAATGCTTTGGTCTGCCAGAAGCCGTGATTAGTTGGAAATACGACGGTGACAAAACCGAAGAGGCGATCACTGCCCCTGACAATCACCACCAGCACGCCATTAACCGAATCGTTGACCTGATGGACACATTAGGGCTCAGCAAAGATATAGTTGCCGTTGGTCACCGTATCGTTCATGGTGGGGAAAAATTCACTTCGACTGTTCGTATTGATGACAAGGTGCTGGCTGAAATTGAGAGCCTGTCTGATCTTGCTCCGCTCCACAACCCGGCAGGTGCGAAGGGTATCCAGGCGTCAATGCTGGCGTTCCCTGAGCTGCCTCAATTCGCAGTGTTCGATACCGCATTCCACCAAACTATGCCTCGCAAGGCGTTCACTGGTGCAATTGCGCATGAACTGTATGAACAGTATGGGATCCGCCGATACGGTTTCCACGGCACTAGCCATTATTACGTCAGCCGTGAAGCGGCTAAAATGTTGGGCAAGAAGGCTGAGGAATCGAACTTTATTTCTGTCCACTTGGGTAATGGCGCCTCGGTATGTGCTATACGCGATGGCCAGTCTGTTGACACGTCGATGGGCTTTACGCCGCTGGCTGGCTTGATGATGGGGACTCGCTCTGGTGACCTGGATCCTGGGATCATCGAATTTCTGATGAAGAAAGGCTGGAGTCAGGAGCAGGTGTTTGAAGCGCTGAATAAAAAGTCAGGTTTCCTCGGGGTGTCGGGCCTGACGTCTGATGCACGTGGGATTCTAGAAGCGATGGAGCAGGGACATGAGGGCGCGAAACTGGCGTTCGAAGTCTTCACGTATCGTGTTGCTAAATACATTGGTTCATACCTGATTCCGCTCGACAGCCTGGACGCTATCATCTTTACGGGCGGTATCGGTGAGAACTCGTTGCCAATTCGCCGCGAAATTCTCAACAACCTCAAACTATTGGGCTTTGTGGAAGATGAGAAGGGCAACGAAGAGGCACGCTTTGGCAGCGCTGGCATTATTGCTCAATCCGAGCAGCTGGGCGCTGTGGCGATGGTTATCCCAACCAACGAAGAGTACGTTATCGCCCGACAATCAGTTGAACTGCTGTAGTAGTTATTGAAATCATATGTTTGAAAGCGAGCTTAGTGCTCGCTTTTTTTCGTCTTAAATGCTCTGCATTGATCACTTCAGACAGGTGTGCATGTTAGTTTCATCTGAATAGTGACGATGAATTGGCTTATTTGTGCCCCTTTATCAGTTAGGGCAAAAGCTCATTCATATGTTATTCATCTACTTTTAACTTACTAAACCTAATTGTATCGCGTAAGCAGCATTCTACCCTCCACATACACAAGCAATAATCACATAACAAGCTAATATTGCTTGAGTTGCATACTAGATGCGAGCAAGATAGACCGAAAGCAAAGGCGGAAAACTCCGTCTAAAAAGCGTTAGCTTATTCCCAAACCTAATATTTAAATCGGAGATAGAAAAAATGAACTTAGAGGTTGTCAACCACCTAATTGATAATGAGCATTATATTATGGAAAAAGCTGCTGACTGTGGTTTGGATGGCAGTATTAGCTTAATTGTTGCTCAAATATTGAGAGATAATAATGGCGAGTTATCGTCAATTAAGGGCAAACAAATTTACCATTATGAAAACGTAATTCGCCCTTTGCTTGAAGAAGTTGTTTGTGAAGGGCCAATAGGTTTCGTAGAGGACGAAGATGGTAACTATGAATCATCATGTATCAATGGTGGTATTGTTGATGATGAATCTTTATACCAAGCATATTTAGAAGAAGATTTTAAGTGCCAAACTTGTCGCTATGATGCAGAAAAGATGCATTAATAATGCTAGCAAACACTTCAAGAGGGACAGCCAACGCATGGCACTTTCAGTTCAAATGGGCATTTTTGCTTACGGCTGTTATGGCTGAGTTCCGTGGTTGTACGTTGTCTGCCTCTTAAGCGGACGTTATGTGATAAGGCAAATATGTCGTACAAGTTTGAAGATTGGCGAAATCGCTATTCAGAGCGTTCTGATTTATCAACTGGGCTGGTTCATTTAACACGAGCAACGGACAATGCGGCTGTTGCTGAACTTATGTTTAAAATACTGACGGAACGTACATTAAAAGGTAGCTCCACTGAGCAAGGTTTTATCGTTGGCAAACACACCGCAGTTTGTTTTCAAGACGCACCTTTGAGTTCAGTTTGTCAGAACACTTGGTTTGAGCAAAAACTTAGGACAAGCGGTCATACGAACAAAACAAGATATCATCCTTGCGGTTTCATGTTCTCAAAGCAAAAGATTTATACGAGTGGTGGTCGTCCAGTGATTTACGACAAAACTGCTGAAGCCAAGAAATACTTACCAGAGTCAGAATGGTGGCGTATTGTTAACTTTGATCTTTCAAATCCAGACTTCATCATTGACTGGACGCATGAGCGTGAATGGAGAGTCAAAGGTGACTTTGAGTTTGACGTTGATGAAGTAACATTACTTTTTACCAAGAGTACAACTTATAAGGCTTTTATTGAACTCTGTGATAAAAATGACCGACCTTTCTATAAGGTAGTTGCGGGAATTATAAATATGCAAAATATCTTGTTCTAGAAATTGTCCATACAAAGCATTTAAGAGTGATTCCTAACGCTTAGCTTTCTCAGTTCAACGTTGGGTTGTGTGTTTACGGTGCAATGGATTAGGCATGGTGGTGCGTTGTTCACCTTAACGCAGCGGAACTCCATACTAAAAGTAATTCATCAGTGATTAAATTAGTAAAGTCACTGGCAGGTTTTGCCCCATTATTGTTTAGTACTTTTACTCATTAATACTCAGTTAACAGGTTTTTACCCTACAACAAGTTATCCGATAGAGCGTGATTTAACACTCATTGTGGTGTGTTTGGCTGGCCAGAGTAACCTTTTGAATGGTGAAATTAACTTAACAATTTGTTGGGAATGACTAACCGCTGAAAGTACTGCTATCATCCTCTTATCTCAAAATAAAGCTTACTACCTGTGAACGTTTTAATGCGTTCATAAAGGGAATTAGATGACGGTAGTAATAAAATACGAAACAGTCATGACATTATCAAGGGCAAGACTCATGAAAGCAACTACCCAAATTCTAGGCACTTTACTTAGTTTAGCCTTTCTTACTGGCTGTGAACGAGCAACGGAAGGGTTGCAATATGCCAAAAACCCTGATGGTTCAACTGATAAGTCATTACTTATTGGCTATGACGGTAACGAGACAGATGTCGTCATCCCGGATTCAGTGACCACCATTGGTTTACTTGCGTTTTTTGATCACAATCTCACCAGCGTGACCATCCCAGATTCGGTGACCACTATTCGTAGGGCGGCGTTTAATAATAATGCAATATCATCAATTAACAATGAGCCATCAGATGGCTTTATTTTTGCTCGAAATGATGATGGTACTGAGAATAAGAAGGTCATCATTTCTTATGGTGGAGCAAGAAAGAACATTGTTATTCCAGATTCGGTGACCACTATTGGTTGGGCAGCTTTTAGAGAAAGCCAGCTCACCAGCGTGACCATTCCAGATTCGGTGACCACCATTGGGGAGGGGGCGTTTGCTTACAACAAACTCACCAGCGTGACCATTCCAGATTCGGTGACCACCATCGGGGGTGCAGCGTTTTATGGTAATAAGCTCACCAGCGTGGGTATCCCAAACTCGGTGACCACCATTGGGGATGCAGTGTTTTATGGTAATAAGCTCACCAGCGTGGGCATCCCAAACTCGGTGACCACCATTGGGGATGCAGCGTTTTATGGTAACAATCTCATTAGCGTGGTCATCCCAAACTCGGTGACCACCATCGGAGATGAGGCGTTTTCTGCCAACCAGCTCATGGCCGTGGCCATCCCAAACTCGGTGACCACAATTGGAGATAAAGCGTTTTCTGGCAACCTGCTCAGGACTGTAGCTATCCCCAACTCGGTGACCACTATTGAGCAGGGGGTATTTAGTAGCAACTATCTCGCCAGTGTGGAAATCCCAAACTCGGTGACAACCATTGAGTTTGAGGCGTTTTATAACAATAAGCTCACCAACGTGATCCTTCCAGACTCGCTGACCACTATTGGTTGGGGGGCTTTTAGAGAAAACCAGCTTATCAGTGTGGCCATCCCAGATTCGGTGGCCTTCATTGGTCATAGGGCGTTTGTTGATAACAAGCTCACTGATGTGGTTATACCAGCTTCGGTAACTACTAATGAGAAAGAAGCGTTTGGTGATGGTGTAAAAATTAAGAGAAATTAACAGTTGAACTCTAGCATGAGGCAATACCCAAAGTTTCTGGATGTTAGGTGTTTTTATCAAATGTTAGCTTATGGCGGCTGAGCTTATTGTATAGCATTGCTGCCTTGGTATAGAACGTATTGGCGCGTAATAATCGGCACTTGAGCATCGCACTAGCTCTTCTCACCAACTTTGGCATTCCTGTAGTTATTCATGAATTGCTAATGTTCGATTTTTCGTAACGCATTTTTGTCCAGAAACGCGTTCAAAGGCAAACATAGAGGCTCGCTGTTTTGATATTGTTACCATCGTTTTGAAATCATAAGAGCATGATAAACATCTAACTATTAATATACTTGCGTTGTTGCATATAGAGTAAGGTGGCACAATGGTGGCCGGTTGTGAGCA
>NZ_WXWP01000390.1:0-4962 GCF_009904765.1 Vibrio sp. V39_P1S14PM300 | reverse complement strand
CAGCAGAAGCAATGATGAAAGCGATTATTAGACCTAGCTCCATGAGCAACACCTCAGTATGGACAGTAATATTAAGGGCTTCTAACTAGAAACAAGGTTAGTCTAACACCTTTACAAAAATAAGATACCTGTTAACGAGATTTTTACGATTTTTATCGACGTAGATCAAAAAGCACTATGAGGTTCCTATTTTCAACATTTATCCTCTGGCAGAAGTCGCACAAAACGCTACAAAAATTAACTATTTCATGGTGACTTTCCCGCCCACCATTTTAAAGGCAGGCGTCCCACGGATCAGAGTTTGCCGAGCAAATTCCAGTCCGCATCCCGGGCAGATACAAGGCATTTTTGTATAGTCATAAACAATTCGCTCAATAAAGCACTTTACCAGCGCGCCCTTTCCCCCTTTCCGGTATTTATAAAGTTGGGTTTTGCATTGACTGCAAAAGATATTAACCGTTTTCGTTGGTTGTTTCTTGTTTGGCTTTGCCATCCAACTGCCCTCCCAATAGTTCCGGTTTTACCCATACCTGGCTGAAATCAAACCAACCAAGTGCGTTACATTTTGCATTTTGCAGAGAGCCACACTGATCTTTGCTGACTCCAAGCCAGCAATGAAACATAGGAACAATTTGCATCTGCTCGACCAGTGACTTCGCCAGCGCCTTAGCTGGAAAGAGCGTGTGTGCCTTCGCACGCCATTCATCCACCAGCGTCGACCAATATTCAAAATCCTCCGGTTTACTTAGAGCTTCTATATCACTGTAGTCGAGCAGCCAACCAGCTAACGCGTCGTCTCTGTGATTTGCGATCCCCATCGGTTTAATCCAGATATCTACATCTCGCGTATCTGCAACCGTCAGATCATATTTGATCAACTCCACCTCGAGACGATCTCTTCGCAGAGTGCTCTCGATCAATTTAACCAATGTAGGAAACATCGGGTGTTGTCCGTGATAAGCAATGGTGATTTTCTTCACCCCTGGCGGCAAAACATTGTCGTCAGCCAGTGTTTGGTGATACCAGCCCGGTTTTAACCCGTGAGCAGGAAGTACCCCCAGCTCCACGATCTTGTCTTGCGGAAGCTGCCTGAACAGGTTAAGCGTATTGAGTTTATTACATAAGTACGATGCCCAGCTATCGTCCGCGGCGGCACCATTTTTCCGGTTCAACAACAGATAAGTACAACCAGGATCGAGGTCGACCTCGTCACTGAACGCATTCCCTTCCGGTTTAATCGGGCTGCTTAAACTTGGGAAAATCATGGACGAATGCACTTCATCAATCACCCAAACTTCCACACGGTCGAGCAATGGACGAAAACCGAAGTAGCTATCAAATGCCTGTAAAATCAGACGCTTTTCGTCATTTTGAATAACTTTATACGGCCCTGTGCCAATCGGAAACTGATCAAAGTTTTCTGCTCGTTCAGATTCAGGAAGTAATATTTTGGCGCACGCTTCTGCCAACATAAGTGGTAAAGCATGATCTGGCTTGCTCAGATGGATATCGACAACCCACTCAGACGGTGAGTCAACGGTATCAATATGATCAAACAAGCGCGTGGTTTTTAATGTTTCGAAATTACTTTTTATGACATCGACAGACAGCAGATGGCCGTTATGGAATCGCACCCCGGGCCGGATATAAAAACGCCAATGAATGGCGCTGATTTGCTCCCAGCTATGTGCTAAGTCGGGTTGTAACTGTTCGCTTTCGTCCAGGCGAGTCAACCCACTGAATATCTGACGGGCAATGTGTTGCTCTGAACGGCGCATTTGTTTGTACGGGTTCAGCATCGACAGTGGTCGGTAGTAAGGTAGCCTAACCACTTGTAAGCCTTCTTGATGCTGAACACCAAGATAGCTTTCAACAACCTGGGCCAATTTGGCTGGGTCGTCATCCAACACCCTCAAGGCCTGACCGATTTTTCCTTCTTCCAGGTAACGCCGCGCCAGGTTTTCACTGACATCCGTCCGACTACGCTTAAAAATCAGTTGCGAGAGTTTTCCCCGTCCTGGAGAAGGATGCCACTCAATCCACCCTTCTTCCTCCATTTTGTTCAGTACGATACGGGCGTTACGACGGGTACAAAACAGAATATCGGTAATTTCTTCCAACTGAACACCACAATCTTTTCCGTCATAGTGCTCAAATAAAGTCTCAAACTGGACTCTTAATCTTGGACTTCCCATAAAGAGGAAAACTCACGTTAGTTATAATTTACTCTAGTTTCCTTATTTTAGTCCGGTTATGCAATAAGTGCCGGAAATTACTCAATATCACACCCGATCTCAGTGGCGATATCGCGCAGTTGTTGTTCGTTATCAAGCTTAATCGACCACTTGGTTTCACTCCCGACCGCAGAAATAACGTTCGCACCGCGTCCAATCAATTGAATCGCATCGGTTTGTGCATGCAATGTCGTTCGGTGATCGCCAGCCAGGCGGATAACCACTTCATGGACAGTCACAATAACTTTGCCAGATGAAAACTCAATGACCATAGTTACACCTTAAGTTGCTGTTTCGCGTTGCGAGTCTTTTTGACAGCAATAGTCAGACGACTGGTACACACCAAGCGACTACGCTCATCAGTGATCTCAATTTGCCAAACCTGAGTCGACACACCGATGTGGATAGGTTTCGCAGTTCCAGTGACGTAACCAGATCGCATCGAACGAATGTGGTTAGCATTAATATCCAACCCAACACAGTAATTGTCGTCATCCACACAGAAATTTGCAGCAACAGAGCCCAGCGTTTCAGCCAATACAACCGATGCGCCACCATGCAGCATTCCCAGAGGTTGATGAGTGAAATGACACACAGGCATCATCGCAGAGATGCTTTCTTCATCGATGTCGGTGTAGACGATCTGAAGATGCTCCATCATCGTATTTTTGTTTGTAGCGTTCAGACGTTCCAGACTGATAGGACGTTTCCAGATACTCATTCGTTTTGTCCGTCTTATGGTATTTCTGTCTATTCTAACAAGATGTTATGATTGTCCAAAAGTGAATTGCATATGGAGACTGCCATGAAAACATGGACAAAGCTAGCGGTGTTGGCGGGAGCAGTAGGCTTGACTGCGTGCAGTGCCTCTCCAACTGGACGAAACCAAATATTGCTGTTTTCTGATCAAGATATGAGTTCGTTAGGCTCTCAATCATTCGAACAAATGAAACAGGATCAAAAGATCAGTAAAGATGCGAAGACCAATGCGTATGTCCAGTGTGTTGCGAAAGCGGTAACGTCTCAAGTTCCACCACAAGCCGGATTCCAAAACTGGGAAGTGGTCGTGTTTGACAGTGAACAGGTCAATGCATTTGCCCTCCCAGGGGGGAAAATCGGCGTATACACCGGGCTACTGGGCGTGGCTAAAAATGAAGACCAACTCGCCACCGTTATTGGCCATGAAATCGCCCACGTTTTGGCTGAGCATAGCAACGAAAGGCTGTCACAAAGCCAACTCGCTAACACCGGGTTGCAGATCACCAGCGTTGCTCTCGGCGCTTCCAATTACGCTCAGTACAAAGGATTAACGATGGCGGCACTCGGAGTTGGTGTTCAGTACGGAGTGATCCTCCCTTATGGGCGGACTCAAGAGTCGGAAGCCGATGTAATGGGGCTGGATCTCATGGCCAAAGCGGGCTTCAATCCAAACCAAAGTATTGAATTATGGAAGAACATGGATAAAGCCTCGGGTGGTAAGCAGCCTCCGGAGCTGCTTTCAACACACCCTTCCCACAGTACACGGATTAAAGACTTACAGGATACAATCAAAAAGTTACCCGCATATAATGCGTCGCATCCTAACTGCGGCTAGTCAAAAAAGGGAGCTGTCCGCTCCCTCTTTTTGTTTATGTGCCAAGTATCTGCATTGGCAGAGACAACAAAGCATCGCCCGTCGAAGCGAAATACCAGACAATGCCAACCAATGCGGCAACCAGCCCGATGTACCACACGGTGGAGACTATTTGGCCGTAACGATCCAGTGGTAATAGGTGACTATGGTGTCTCCCCCGCCACTCCAAAAAGATTTCGATGCTGCCCATGATCAGCAAAAAGCCAAATAACGTCAGCCCCAGCGAATAGCTCAGTATCACACCTCCCACTGCGGCAAGCGCACAGATCACAATCCCAGCCACGCTATTCATTGAAAAACTGATACTTTTTAATACATGACCGCCATCAAGTGGCAAAATCGGCAGTAAATTAAACAGGTTTAGAAAAGCGTTAAACGTGGCAAGCCCAGCGAAAAACAGGTTGCCAGTCACCCAGTAGGCAACCATCAGCAAAAGCGACAATATCAGGCCGAACAAAGGCCCCATAATGGAAATCACCACATCTTGCCAGCGTGTGTTAATTTTCTCATCTGATAATGCCAGCCCGCCCAGAAAAGGGACGAGATAGATGCCTTTGGTTTGCATACCAAAGTATTTCATGGCACGAATATGTCCGTATTCATGGAATACCAGACACGCGATTAACGCTAAAGCAAACTGAAAGGAAAATAACCAGGAATATGCCGCTAAGCTCGCGGAAGCGAGAACGACTTTAATCAATTTCGCGCTTTTCAGGGCTTTCATTCCCAGAGAAATCAGACCAATCAGACTAAAGCGTTTTTCGCTGGGTGGCGGTGTGTGCGGAGTCTGACGTTCAATGTCTTTTTCGTTTCTCGTGCCCTGGCATACTGTCTCTCCATTAACCGTCGCAGAATACTCAATAATAAAGGGTTGCCAGTTCAAACTGACATCGACAGCGCACACCAACTCGTGCTCCCCGGCAATCAGGTTAAATTGATGAAAACTCTGGTGTCCGCGCTCAGCATCCGCATCCAATTGAGAAACAAGATTGTTATCCCAAAAAAGTTGCTGCCATCCGGCCATTGAGCCCTCCAGACGCAGAGACTTACCCAAAAATTCTGTTGAAAATAGTTCCAATGTCATCACTCTGGTAA
>NZ_WXWP01000152.1:0-4988 GCF_009904765.1 Vibrio sp. V39_P1S14PM300 | reverse complement strand
GTTATGCACAGAAAAGGTGAATAAATGTGGCGTAGCTCTCATCCTGCTGTTGATAACCACGGTTTGGTGTAAAAGTTATTCAATATGCGCAGTGAACACAATAAATCACGCCTCAATCACACAAGGAAGTTTGCTCATATTGGGGATATGTGGAAAAATCACTGTTATTAAAGATTTTATTAGAGGTTGGCCAGCGATAGATGGCGATGGTTACCGCTTAAATGTGGGAATTGTAATTTGTAACAACCATGGTCAGGTCTTCTGGGCAAAACGATACGGACAACACTCTTGGCAGTTTCCTCAAGGTGGCATTGATGATGGCGAAACTCCTGAGCAAGCCATGTTCCGGGAGTTGTATGAAGAAGTGGGATTGACGAAGAAAGACGTCAAGATCATCGCAACCAGTCGTCATTGGCTGAGGTACAAGCTTCCCAAGCGTTTGGTTCGCTGGGATTCCAAACCTGTCTGTATCGGCCAAAAACAGAAATGGTTTTTATTGCGTCTGGAGTGCGAAGAATCGCGCATTAATATGCAGCGTGGTAATTCCCCTGAATTTGATGGTTGGCGTTGGGTCAGTTATTGGTATCCGGTCAGACAAGTGGTTTCTTTTAAGCGCGATGTTTATCGTCGGGCAATGAAGGAGTTTGCCTCGATGGCAATGCCGTTCCGTGAACGTAAACTGAAAGGTAAACGCAAACACAAAAGAGGATAGGCATGCTTTCTCAACTAAGGGAAATAGTTGAACAGGTTTCCAAAGTGGAAGACGTCCATCAGGCGTTGGATGTTTTGGTGAAGCAGACATGCCGTGCAATGAGCACGGAGTGTTGCACTATCTATCTGGCAAACGAAGAGATGCATCGCCTGGAGCTGATGGCCACACAAGGTCTCAAGTTCAAAGGCGATAAAATTCATATCGATTTTAATGAAGGTCTGGTGGGATTGGTGAAGCGTTCTGCTGAACCTATCAACCTGGCTGAAGCTTCCAAACACCCCAATTTCAAATACTTCTCCGAACTGGGGGAAGAGGTATACCAAAGTTTCCTCGGCACGCCCATCATTCACCGCAAACAAGTGCTTGGTGTGTTGGTGGTACAACAGAAAACACCGCGTCAGTTCAGTGAAATGGAAGAGTCTTTTCTGGTTACTCTGGCGGCCCAGTTGGCGGTGATCATTGCCCACGCGCAAACCCAGGGTTTGTGGAAGCTGAGCAAGCGACAACAGGCGATCAAAGGCATTCCAGCATCGGCGGGAATTGCCATTGGCCAGTTCTGGTGGGACGACACTCAGCCGCAACTTACCGATGTGTATCCGGCGTCGACGTTGAATGTCGAACAAGAGCAGGAGTGGTTGCTGCTGGCAGTGGAAGCCGCGCTGAGTGATTTCCGCCGGATGCGCAAGAAACTCGACAGCGAAATCAACAAAGATGCATTGGCGATCTTTGATCTTTTTACTCACTTGCTGAATGACCCGATGCTGCGCGGCGATTTGAAAGCGCAAATCCAGAAAGGCGATCGCGCTGACTGGGCGTTGCGTCAGGTAGTGGAAACCTACTCGAACCGTTTTGCGCGGATGTCGGATGTCTACTTACGCGAGCGGGCTCAGGACATTCGAGAGCTCGGGCAGCGGCTGCTGTATTTCCTGCACAATACCGAAAATGAACAGCAAGAATTTGAACAACCGGTGATTCTGGTGGTGCGAGAGCTGACCGCTTCCTTGTTGGCGTCGATTCCAAAAGATAAGCTGCTGGCGGTTGTGTCGCTGGAAGGGGCGGCTAACTCGCACGCCGCTATCCTCTCGCGGGCGCTCGGCATTCCTGCGGTGATGGGCGCCACGCTCAATCTGAAAAATCTGAACGGCAAGCTGGGGATTGTTGACGGCTACAGTGGCAAGATCCTGATTTCGCCAAACAAACAGTTGCTGCGTGAATACCGTGCACTGGCGGCGGAAGAGCGCGAGTTGGCCAGCATGGTCAACAAGCGCATCGAAGAGCCCGCCTGTACTCAGGATGGAGAACGGGTGCAGGTGTTGCTCAACGCGGGGTTAAGCGCGGATGCCAACATTGCTGTGAACCAGGGGGTTGACGGGGTCGGGTTGTACCGAACGGAAATCTCTTTCCTGCTGCAACACCGTTTTCCTTCTGAAGAAGAGCAAACCCAGCAGTACCAGGCGGTGTTGGGAGCGTATCCGGACAAACGGGTGGTGATGCGGACGCTGGATGTTGGCGGTGACAAAGCGTTGCCGTACCTGCCGATAGAAGAGGACAACCCCTTTCTTGGCTGGCGTGGGATCCGCTTTACGCTTGATCATCCGGATATCTTCTTGATGCAGCTTCGGGCAATGATGAAAGCCAGTGCAGAATATCAGAACTTGAGTATACTGCTGCCGATGGTATCAGGGGCGAAAGAGCTCGACGACGCGTTAACGCTGATCCATCAGGCGTATCAGGAGGTGTCGGTCATCGATGAACGGATCGTGATGCCGCCCGTTGGCATCATGATTGAAGTACCGTCGATACTTTACTTGCTGCCACTCATTGCCACGAAAATCGACTTTGTTTCGGTTGGGACCAATGATCTAACCCAATATCTGCTGGCGGTGGATCGCAATAATTCCCGCGTGGCAGATGTGTATGAATCGATGCATCCGGCGGTGGTGATGGCACTGAAGCAGATCCAGTCGTGCTGTGAGCAACTGAAGCTGCCCGTCTGTGTGTGCGGTGAGCTGGCCGGTGACCCGATCGGCGCGCTGCTGCTGGTAGGGCTGGGGTATCGCACGCTGAGTATGAACACGTCGAACGTTGCCCGGGTTAAATACCTGTTGCGTCATTCCGCTGCACAAGAATTAACAGCACTTGCTGACAAAGCGCTGATGCAACCCTACGGGGATGCCATTTACAATATGTTGCAGCACTTCTTTGAACAGAAAGGCTTCGCCGGCTTCATTCGTGCCGGGAAAAAATAAGGTAATCACTTGAACGTTGAATTTTTGCTGCTGTTGCTTCTGCTCGGCTCTGTGGTAGGTGTGTTGGCTGGGCTGCTGGGCATTGGTGGTGGCCTGGTGGTGGTACCGGCACTGCTGTTTCTGCTGCCGATGGCTAAGGTTGACCCTGCCATCGTGATGAATATTGCGTTGGCGACCTCCCTGGCCAGCATCATCGTGACGTCCGGCTCGTCGGCACTCAACCACCTCAAGCTGGGTAATGTCGATATGTTTGTCGTCAAATGGTTGATGCCGGGAGTGGTGATTGGCGGGTTTGTCGGCGCGAATATCGCGGAATGGATCCCGGCTCAGTACCTGCCGAAAATCTTTGGTGTCATTGTCTTGCTGCTGTCGCTGCAGATGTTGCTGTCGCTGAAAAACAGCAAACATCGCGACATGCCAGGTACACTGGCGACCATGTGTTACGGAACCGGGATCGGCGTGGTATCGAGCTTGGCTGGTATCGGCGGCGGTTCGTTGTCGGTGCCGTTTCTCAACCGTCACGGGGTCGAAATGCGCCGTGCTGTCGGCTCATCATCAGTGTGTGGTTGTGTGATCGCGATTTCCGGTATGACCGGGTTTATTCTGCACGGTTTCAGCAGTGATAACTTACCGCCGTACAGCTTGGGCTATGTTTATCTGCCTGCATTGGCTGCCATCGCGGCAACGTCGATGCTGACCACACGCATTGGTGCCCGTTTGGCCACTCGGATGCCGACCGCCGCACTCAAGAAAATTTTTGCCGTGTTTTTGATGTTTGTTGCCGGAACTATGTTACTGCAATGACATCTCACTCTTAATACCTATTTCAAGCAAGAGAAACGTTTTATGTCTCAGGAATACTTCCAATTTCCTAATATTGATCCTGTTCTGGTCACGATAGGCCCTTTGTCGATCCGTTGGTACGGTTTGATGTATTTAGTTGGGTTTGCCTTTGCTTTGTGGCTGGCTAACCGCCGGGCTGATAAACCAGGCAGTGGCTGGACCCGAGAGCAAGTATCGGATCTGCTGTTTGCGGGTTTCTTGGGAGTCGTGATCGGTGGCCGTATCGGTTACGTGATGTTCTATAATTTTGGTCTGTTCCTCGACGATCCTCTTTACCTGTTTAAAGTCTGGACCGGCGGAATGTCATTCCATGGTGGCCTGCTTGGTGTGATTGCTGCGATGGCCTGGTATGCGCATCGTCAAGGCCGGACCTTTTTTGGTGTGGCCGACTTTATTGCGCCGCTGGTGCCGTTTGGCCTCGGGATGGGGCGACTGGGTAACTTTATGAATGGTGAGCTTTGGGGACGGGTAACAGACGTGCCATGGGCGATGGTTTTCCCCAACGCAGGTCCTCTGCCGCGCCATCCGTCTCAGCTGTATGAACTGGCACTGGAAGGCATCGTGTTGTTTTTCATTCTTAACTGGTTTATCAAAAAGCCTCGTCCACTCGGGTCGGTATCAGGGCTATTTTTGCTTGGATATGGTACATTCCGCTTCCTTGTCGAGTTCGTCCGTGAACCGGATGCGCAACTGGGGCTGTTTGATGGCGTGATTTCAATGGGGCAAATCCTGTCGACGCCGATGATTCTGGCCGGTCTGTTGATGATCATCTGGGCTTACAAGCGTGGACGGTACAAAGACGGCGTTGCAGCAAAGTAGTAAGGAATCCAAGTGAAACAGTATTTAGACCTCTGCCAGCGTATTGTTGATCAGGGCGTATGGGTTGAAAACGAACGCACCGGTAAACGTTGCCTGACGGTGATCAATGCCGACCTGAGTTACGATGTCGGTCACAATCAGTTCCCGCTGGTGACCACGCGTAAAAGCTTCTGGAAAGCCGCCGTAGCCGAGCTGCTTGGCTACATCCGAGGTTATGACAATGCGGCCGATTTTCGTCAGTTGGGCACCAAAACCTGGGACGCCAACGCCAACTTGAATCAAGCCTGGCTGGATAACCCTTATCGTAAAGGTGAGGATGACATGGGGCGGGTTTATGGGGTGCAGGGGCGTGCCTGGGCGAAGCC
>NZ_WXWP01000045.1:0-4989 GCF_009904765.1 Vibrio sp. V39_P1S14PM300 | reverse complement strand
TCCCTATCCCACTGCTGATGCCACTCATGGTAGATGAAGTTCTGCTGAACAAGCCTGGTACGGGTCTGGCGATGATGAACGCGGTGATGCCTCTGCAATGGCAGACAGCAACAGGTTACATCATGTTAACTCTGCTGTTGGTTGTTTTAATGCGTACCATCAGTCAGGGATTAAACATCGTCCAAAGCCGCCAGTTTACACTGGTGTCGAAAACCATCACGTACAAAATGCGTGAGAAAATGATCGATAAACTCGGACGTATCAGCATCCGCCAATACGAAACTAAAGGCAGCGGTGGCATCAATGCTCATTTGATTACAGACATCGAAACCATTGATCAGTTCATCGGTTCTACTTTGAGCAAATTCATCATCAGTTTTTTAACGGTGATCGGTACCGCGATTGTATTGCTATGGCTGGAGTGGCGTCTCGGATTGTTTATTCTGCTGGTGAACCCTGTCGTGATCTACTTCTCACGAAAACTCGGCAGCAAAGTCAAGCATTTGAAAAAGAAAGAAAACCAATCGTTCGAAGCCTTCCAGAATCGTCTGGTAGAGACGCTTGATGGGATCTATCAACTCAGAGCGGCCAACCGGGAACGGGAGTTTTTGCAACAGCTGAAGCTTCAAGCCAATGACGTACGCCTGGCTGCGGACAAGTATGCCTGGCAATCAGAAGCTGCCGGCCGCATTTCCTTCCTGCTTTTTTTACTCGGTTTTGAACTGTTTCGTGCCGTTGCGATGTTGATGGTGCTATTTAGTGACCTTACGATTGGTCAGATCTTTGCCGTGTTCGGCTATCTTTGGTTTATGCTTGGTCCAGTCCAGGAGTTGCTAGGCATTCAGTTTTCCTGGTATAGCGCCAAAGCCGCACTAAATCGGATCAATGCCCTGCTCGACTTAGAAGAGGAACAGCGACCAAAAAGTAAAATCAACCCGTTCACTGATGATCGTGAAGTTGACGTGATGGTAGATAACGTCAGTTTTGCTTATCACTCCGATCATCAGGTATTAAACAACCTGTCGTTGTGCATTCCTGCTGGTAAGAAAGTCGCGCTGGTTGGCGCCAGTGGCGGGGGTAAATCGACTCTGATTCAATTACTTATCGGCGTCTATCAACCTTCGTCAGGTGAGATCCGTTTCAACGGCGCATCAACCACCGATATCAGCTTTGACGTTATTCGTGATCAAATAGCCGTGGTATTACAACAACCTATACTATTTAATGACAGCTTAAGGCATAATCTGACCCTAGGGGGGCACTACGATGACTTGTCATTATGGCGGGCATTGGAAGTTGCTCAGATGCAGGATGTCACGATTCAACTCAGTGAAGGGTTGGATACGCAAATTGGTAAAAACGGCATTCGTTTATCCGGTGGACAACGACAACGTCTGGCGATTGCCCGGATGGTACTGAGCGATCCAAAATTCGTCATTCTGGATGAAGCGACATCGGCGTTAGACACGGCCACTGAAGCGGCACTGCATAAAGCCCTGTCCGAATTTCTGAAAGGACGGACAACATTAATCGTGGCACACCGCCTGTCGGCGGTAAAACAAGCCGACCTCATCTATGTTTTGGAAGACGGTCAGGTAACTCAAACGGGGACGCATGGAGAACTGGTTGAACAGGACGGCTTATATCAAACACTATACGGGAGTGTACAGTCTTCCGCGTACTAGTGACAGCGTAACTAAATTAGCGGGCACTCAGTGAGAACTGCCCGTCCCCTGAACGGCCATCAAGCGGACGTCAATACCGTCCGCTTATGCCAAGGCTGTGAGCTGCCTGTCGATGTCGTGGATGTCGAGCACGGTAAAAGTGCTTACTGCCCCCGCTGTGGCACGCGGCTCTACCGAGGTGGTTCCGCTTCTCTGTCTGGCAATCTGGCAATCGCCATTACCTGTTTACTGCTGTTCCTTCCGTCTCATTTGTTTAACTTCATCAGTATCCGTCTATTTGGTGTCATGATTCCGGCCACACTGCCCGATGGCGTATTTACTCTGATGCAAGAAGGCTTTGTCATGTTAGGGCTACTGGTACTGTTCTGCAGCTCTATCGCCCCATTCATTGTCTGCGCCTCAGTAGTCGCTGCACATGCTGCGTTGCGTATCCACTCCTTCAAAACACTGCGTGTGTCGCTGTGGTTGATCCAACACCTTAAACACTGGGTGATGCTTGATGTGTTTCTGGTAAGTATCGCCATTAGTTGCTTTAAACTGCAGGATTATTCAGACATTTTTGTCGGGCCCGGCCTGTACGGACTTGTGCTGTTGCAACTCGCCGTTGTGCTATTGATCAGTCGAATTAGCGTACGTCGTTACTGGGAAGCCTGGAGTCCGGAGATCCACTACGCCTTCCAACGCAAAGAGTTACATTGTCACAACTGCCACCTGTCGCAGCCGGAAGGCAAACAGTGCATTCGCTGCCATGAAGCGATTCACCATCGTAGACCACGCTCCATTCAGAAAACCTGGGCCTACTTGGTCGCCGCTGCCATTGCTATTTTTCCGGCGAACCTGATTCCAATATCGATTTTGATCACCAACGGACAGCGCTTGCAAGACACCATCTTCTCTGGCGTCGCCTCTTTGGTAAACAATGGCATGTCCGGTATTGCTGCCATTATTTTTATTGCCAGTATTGTGGTGCCTGTCGCCAAGATACTCGGTTTAAGCTATTTGTTACTGGCCATCAAGTTCAAACGTCAGGTGTATCATCGCCAGCGAATGACTATCTTTTTTGTCGTCAAATGGATAGGAAAATGGTCAGTGATGGATTTGTTTGTTATTTCTATAATGATGACATTAGTCGATCGCGGACAAATCCTTGATTTCACGCCGGGTTACGGCGCTGTAGCTTTTGGTGTGGTGGTTGTACTGACAATGCTTGCTGCCGAAAGTCTCGATCCGAGACTGATCTGGGACAACTACCGCGAATCTACACCACAAAATGAGTCAGAGAATGAGTAAAGAATCATCGAATCAAAACTCGTATACACCAGACGTAAAACGTAACAAAGGTATCTCGCCACTTTGGATTTTACCCATTCTCACTATGGTACTGGCCGGGTGGCTGCTGGTGAAAGCGATACACGATGCCGGTGACCGGATTCAAATCTATTTCTCTGATGCGCAGGGGCTGGTCGCTGGACGAACAACCATCCGCTATCAAGGTCTCGAAGTCGGAATGGTACGTGACATCAAACTTACCGACGATCTGCAAAATATTTATGTCGATGCCGATATCTATCCCGAAGCCACAAAACTGCTGTCGAAAGATACCCGCTTTTGGCTGGTGAAACCAACGGCCAGTCTTTCCGGGATTTCCGGTTTGGATGCGCTGGTCTCGGGAAACTATATCGCCATTCAACCCAGTGACGTCAAGTCGGAACCACTCAACCAGTACACCGCGCTCGACCGGGCGCCTGCGGATCTCAAAGGTCGTGAAGGACTGACCATTACGCTCAAAGCGCGCGATCTGGGTGGCGTTTCCGTGGGGTCACAGATCGTTTATAAAAAAATCCCCATTGGCGAAGTGTACAACTATCAATTAGACCCGGACGCCAAGTCGGTATTAATTCAGGCTTACATCAAAGATGAATACCGCAAGATCATCACAGACCAAAGCCGATTCTGGAACGTGAGCGGTATCGGAACCAGTATCGGCTTTGATGGTGTGGATGTACGTTTGGAGAGCTTTAGTGCCCTTTTGAGCGGTGCCATTGCGGTGGATTCTCCGGATGGCGGTCTGCCGGTTGAAGAGAACACGCAATTCAGGCTCTACCAGGATCTTAAGACCGCAGGGCGCGGTATCCCAATCAAAATCATCCTGCCCGATGACAACCAGATCAGCGCGCACGGCGCACCCATCATGTATCGAGGTTTGGAAATTGGTCAGGTCACGGACTTACAACTAAGCGAAGGCAGACAGCAAATTATCGCCTCCGCAGCGATACAGCCGGCATTCAGTGACATGCTCAACACGGGCAGTAAATTTGTCCTTGAAGAGGCCAAAGTATCTTTGTCCGGCATTGAAAACATTGCCAATTTAGTAAAAGGCAACTATCTGACCATCTATCCGGGTAACGGCGATCGTTCACGCCTGTTTACGGCTGATCGCAAAGATGAGTTCAACAAAGAACAAGCGCGTTCTGTAGTGGTACGCCTATACTCTGATAACTCTTACGGGCTGGACGTCGGGGCTAACATTCTCTATAAAGGTATTGCTGTCGGCTCCATCACACAGGTCGCGCTGGAGCATGACAAAGTGCGTTTCGATACGCTGATAGACAATCGGTACGCCAATCTCATCAAATCCAGAAACCGCTTTTATGTCACTGGCAGCGCCAGTGCTGAATTGACAGAATCTGGTCTTAACATCTCTGTCCCGCCCGCCAAACAACTGTTGTCCGGATCCATCAGTTTTGTCAGCGAAGGTACAGAAAAAGCGGCCGACTCCTACCCGCTCTATCCGAACAAATCCCTCGCTGAGCTGGCCAAATACAATCAATCCGGCTCTAAGCGCCTGACCCTGTTTGCCAGTGAACTACCGCCTATTTCAGCAGGCAGTCCACTGCTGTATCGAAACTTGCAAGTCGGCAGTATCGCCGATTTTCATTTGGTTGACGGTGGCGTCGTCATCACTGCTACGATTGAAAATCAATATCAACACCTGCTTACACCACAAACGGTATTCTGGAACCGTTCTGGTGTTGAGGTTGATGCTAGCCTGACGGGCATCAACGTCAAAGCCGCGCCACTTAAAACGCTTATCCAGGGTGGCATCGCCTTTGACTCTCTACCGGGAGTTGAAAACAAACTCAATAAAAAGTGGAAGCTCTACCCTGACTTTAAGTCGGCGCGAAAATTTGGCCATGTTATTACCTTGCTCGCCCAGGGGGATACGGGCATCAGTGAAGGCACCCCTCTGAAATACAATGGTGTACAGGTGGGTGAAGTATCACTCGTTTACCCAAGCTTCAAA
>NZ_WXWP01000077.1:26160-28284 GCF_009904765.1 Vibrio sp. V39_P1S14PM300 | reverse complement strand
GATCACGAAAAACCCGTTGTCAGTTCCAAATGAAGATTGTGTGGTAAATTGATTGGGTACTAAGCAATCAAGCGGTTTTGGCGAACCGTTACTACAACAATATTCATCAGAACATCGAACGGGGAATTCTTATGATATCACCAGATGCTAAGATCAAGATACAAAATTTTGGTCGCTTTCTGTCTAACATGGTAATGCCTAATATCGGCGCTTTCATCGCCTGGGGCTTTATTACCGCACTCTTTATTCCAACTGGCTGGCTGCCAAACGAAACGCTGGCGTCTATGGTTGGTCCAATGATCACTTATCTGCTGCCACTACTGATCGGTTACACCGGTGGTAAATTGGTCGGCGGTGATCGTGGTGCTGTGGTCGGTGCGATCACAACCATGGGTGTGATCGTCGGTACCGACATTCCAATGTTCATGGGCGCCATGATGGTAGGACCATTAGGCGGCTGGGCAATCAAGACCTTTGACAAAAAGATCGACGGAAAAGTGAAAAGCGGCTTCGAAATGCTGGTCAATAACTTCTCCGCCGGTATCATCGGCATGGCGTTGGCTATTCTGGCGTTCTTCTTCATCGGTCCGTTTGTGAAGATCCTGTCCGGCACGTTGGCGGCTGGCGTAAACTTCCTGGTAAACGCTCACCTTCTGCCACTGACTTCTATCTTTGTTGAACCAGCGAAAATTCTGTTCCTGAACAACGCGATCAACCACGGTATTTTCTCACCTCTGGGCATCCAGCAAGCATCTGAAGCTGGTCAGTCCATCTTCTTCCTGATCGAAGCAAACCCAGGGCCGGGTCTGGGTATCCTGCTGGCGTATATCGTCTTTGGTAAAGGCACAGCCAAACAGACTGCAGGTGGGGCGTCCATCATCCACTTCTTCGGTGGTATCCACGAAATCTACTTCCCCTACATTCTGATGAACCCGCGTCTGATCCTGGCCGCAATTGCAGGCGGTATGACAGGTGTCTTTGTCCTGACGGTATTTAACGCGGGTATTGTGTCTCCAGCTTCACCGGGTTCAATTTTCGCAGTACTGCTGATGACACCAAAAGCTTCTATGGTGGGCGTACTGAGCTCTATCTTCTCAGCGGCGGCCGTCTCTTTCGCAGTGGCTTCAGTTCTGATGAAAGCGCAACGTACCTCTGAAGAAGATGGCGATGAAGTCGCGCTGGAGAAGGCGACTTCACAAATGCAAGACATGAAAGCCACGTCAAAAGGCGCGGTAGCCAATCAGCAAAGCAAAGGCGATGTCGATATGGCGAGTGTGAAAAGCATCATTGTTGCGTGTGACGCTGGTATGGGTTCCAGCGCTATGGGCGCAGGCATGCTGCGCAAGAAAGTCCAGGATGCCGGATTAGACATCCACGTGACTAATTTAGCCATCAACAGCTTGCCAGAGGACGCAGACATCGTGATTACACACAAAGACTTAACGGATCGTGCCCGTAAGCACGCACCTGACGCTCACCACATTTCCCTGACGAACTTCCTGGACAGCGAAATGTACAATCAGCTAGTGGTTAAATTGATGGCCGCACAAAACCAACCGGCTGCGAATGATGCCAATATGGTCAAACTGACCGTGCTGGCCGCGAACGACGATAGCTTTGAAGACCAGCAGCCATCGGTATTCCGTATTGAGCGAGAAAACATTCATCTGGGCCTCAAAGCCAGCAATAAAGACGAAGCCATTCGCTATGCGGGTAACAAGCTGGTTGAGATGGGTTACGCGGAGCCAGAATACGTCGACGCCATGTTCGAACGCGAAAAACTGGTCCCCACCTATCTGGGTGAATCCATTGCTGTACCTCACGGTACTGTAGAGGCCAAAGACCGAGTCATCAAAACAGGCATTGTTATCTGCCAGTACCCTGGCGGCGTACAGTTTGGCGAAGACGCGGATGACATTGCCAAGCTGGTTATCGGTATCGCGGCGAAAAACGATGAACATATTCAGGTCATTACCACCATTACTAACGCACTTGATGAGCCGGAGGCCATCGACATGCTGACCAGTACCGACAAGGTTGAGGACATTCTCAACATTCTGTCCGGTCACCAGGCAGCCTAACCTGTTTTGCTCCTGAGCAAAAACCGAGGTCTCGTCACGCCCC
>NZ_WXWP01000077.1:0-25840 GCF_009904765.1 Vibrio sp. V39_P1S14PM300 | reverse complement strand
AAGTCGTCGGTACGGAATGCACCATTGACACCGTTACACATGTCACCGCCGTGAATTCGACCAGTAATGATGTGATTGACCGCATCGCGAATACCGATCTGGTCACCACGGCCGTCGGCCCGAACGTACTTGACATCATTGCCAAAACCATCGCAACCGGCATCGCTAAGCGCTTTGAGTCCGGTAACGATAACCCTCTGAATATCATTGCCTGTGAAAACATGGTGCGTGGCACTACCCACCTGAAAGGCGAAGTCTACAAGCATCTTGATCCGGCGCTGCACACCAAAGCGGATGAGCTGGTAGGTTTTGTCGACTCAGCGGTTGACCGTATCGTTCCACCAGCCGAAGCCGCCAATGACGATCCTCTGGAAGTGACCGTCGAAAGCTTCAGCGAATGGATCGTCGATGAAAGCCAGTTCAAAGGCGAAGTGCCGGACATCAACGGCATGGAAAAAACCGATAATCTGATGGCGTTTGTTGAGCGCAAATTGTTCACTCTCAACACTGGCCACTGCATTACCGCGTATCTCGGTTGCCTGAAAGGTCACAAGACCATTCGTGAAGCAATTGAAGATCCTCAGATTCGCGCCGATGTAAAACAGGCAATGGAAGAGAGTGGCGAAGTGCTGATCCGTCGCTACGGTTTCGATCGGGCATTTCACGCCGCGTACATTGAGAAAATTCTCGGACGCTTTGCGAATCCGTATCTGGTGGATGAAGTGGATCGCGTTGGACGCCAGCCAATTCGCAAATTAGGGCCAAACGATAGATTAATCAAACCATTACTGGGTACAATCGAGTATGGCACTGATAATCACATGCTGCTCAGAGGCATCGCCGCAGCGTTGAAATACACCAACGACAGCGATCCACAAGCGGTCGAGCTGCAAACATCGCTACGTGAACATGGCCTGAGAGCCACTCTGGCTCACTACACCGGTCTGGATGAGAACGGTGCAGAAGCCACGCAGGTTGAAGCTATCTTCAACCAATTGTAAGTCGTATGGGGCCATATGGCCCCTTTTGAATCACAACGTTAATCACTTTATGGCAGACCAGTTAAACGAAACCGAAATCTTAGAGCGTCTCAACAATACCCCCTCGGTACGCGGTTTTTTTATTGCGACGGTGGAGATATTCGAAGTCGCCATTGATGTGCTGATGCAACGAATTTTCCGCAAAGACAACTTCGCGGTTCAATCGGTGGTTGGCCCTTTGCTGCACGATTCCGGTCCATTGGGTGATCCGGCGGTTCGTCTCAAATTGTTGTATGGTTTGGGCGTTCTGCCCGACCCGATTTACCACGATATTGAAGATCTGATTAAGCTACGTAACAAGCTAAACAGCGATGGCGCTGAGTACGAATTTACCGACCCGACGATACTTGAGCCAATACGCAAACTGAATCTGGTGCAGAAAATGGGCATGGTTCAACTTGAAGTCATGGAACCGGATGGCGATATCGATCTGGATTTTTATCAGTTGCAACTACAGCGGCAACAACAAATCATTAAATCCGGGCTTTCGCTTGCCATTGTCGAAATGTGCAGTGAGCTGGATAAAGAAAGCCCATTTTAGATGCGTTTATTTTTGTGGCGCATACGCGGTCGGGACAATAAACAACGAGAAGAACGTACCCGCAATCAGTCCACTGACCAACACCAGACCGATATTCACCTGTCCGACTGAATCCGGCCCTGTGGCGAACACCGGGTGTTTATTCCGGCAGCTTCATGACAGCACTCCTGAGGTTGCGGCTCATCTGTTGCAGTGGCATCCGACATAATACCTGATGGTTGGGTTGGATCACCCGGACGCTGATGCCAGCATGCAAGCTCTGTAAACCGGTTGTCACGACTGGCTCACCAACCTTCCCCCCTTACTCGACGATCACCATGCCGTTGGCAATGTTGTCGCCCAACTGCACAGTTTGGCGGGTAACACGCTGATCCTTGCCTATCAGCCATACATTGCGCTGCTGGTCAGCGGCCACAATCGCATTCTGAGTGAGAAAAACACGCTCATTTCGGCCGTCGATAGCAGAATTTTTCATGGATATGCAGCAGTGATGATTCGTCAGCGAATCGCGCCGTTTTTCAATCGTGACGACAAATTTTAATCATTAGACTCACACCCGCTTTTGTCCGTTAATGCGCGCTGACGCGACACCGTGTCGGGTGTGACCTCCACCAGCGGCAGGTCACGATTTTCTGTTTTATCTTGGTGGCCGACTCGGCCAGCAGATAACGATTGCTTGAGATGAAATGTGGAACAAGTATCCAAACTAGACAGCGTACGTGCTGATTACAACGTCCATTACTGGAGTCAGGGTTTTTACGGTATCGATAACAACGGTGAAGTTTACGTTTCGCCACGCAAAGATAATGCGCATCCGATGCCGCTGAGCCAGATTGTGCACCAGATCGAACAGCAAGGTCTCAACCTGCCGGTGTTAGTGCGTTTTCCACAAATTCTGCATCAGCGAGTACACAACATCTGTCAGGCATTTAATCAGGCGATTGAAGAGTACCAGTACCCGAACAATTATCTGTTGGTGTATCCGATTAAGGTAAACCAGCAGCGTGAAGTTGTCGATGAGATACTGGCCAGTCAGGCTCAGCTGGAAACCAAACAATTGGGTCTGGAAGCCGGCAGTAAACCTGAGCTGCTCGCAGTTCTGGCCCTGGCGCAGAAAGCCAGCTCAGTCATCGTCTGCAATGGTTACAAAGATCGTGAATACATGCGTCTGGCTCTGATCGGCGAAAAACTCGGTCATAAAGTCTTTATCGTGCTGGAGAAAATGTCTGAGCTCGACTTAGTGCTGAAAGAGGCCAAAAGCCTGGACGTAAAACCCCGGCTTGGGATCCGCATTCGTCTTGCATCGCAAGGCGCAGGCAAATGGCAGTCCAGCGGTGGTGAGAAATCTAAGTTCGGTCTTTCCGCATCGCAGGTACTCAATGTGATGGATCGGCTGCGCAGTGAAAATATGCTTGATGCGCTGCAACTGGTGCATTTTCATCTGGGTTCGCAAATGGCCAACATTCGTGACGTGCGCAACGGTGTCAATGAATCCGCCCGCTTCTACTGCGAACTGCGCAGCATGGGGGCACACATCGACTATTTCGACATCGGTGGCGGCCTGGCGGTGGACTACGACGGCACACGCAGCCAGTCGTCCAACTCGATGAACTACGGTCTGGCGGAATACGCACGCAACGTAGTGAATACCGTTGGTGACGTCTGCCTGCAGTACGGACAGCCAACGCCGGTGATCATTTCGGAATCAGGCCGTTCACTGACGGCACACCATGCGGTCCTGATCACAAACGTCATCGGCACCGAAGCGTACCATCCGGAGAGTGTCTCTGAACCGGAGTGGCACGACCCTCTTCTGCTGCAAAATATGTGGCGTAACTGGGAGTGCCTGCAAGATGGTATGGATGCTCGCGCACTGATTGAAATTTACAATGACACCCAGAGTGACCTGGCCGAAGTGCATTCTCAGTTCGCCACGGGCGTTCTCAACCTGCAGCAACGTGCTTGGGCAGAACAACTGTCGCTGAGAGTCTATCATCAGCTCAGTCACAAGATGAGCACAAAGAACCGTTTCCACCGGCCGATCCTCGACCAGCTTAGCGAACGTCTGGCAGACAAGTTCTTCGTCAACTTCTCGTTGTTCCAGTCGCTGCCGGATGCCTGGGGTATCGATCAGGTATTCCCGGTCCTGCCACTGTCAGGGCTGGACCGTCTCGACGATCGCCGAGCCGTGATGCTCGACATCACCTGTGACTCTGACGGAGCAATCGAACAGTACGTGGAAGGCCAAGGCATTGAAACGACCCTGCCCGTACCAGCGTGGACCAAAGATCAACCCTATTTGATGGGCTTTTTCCTGGTCGGTGCGTATCAGGAAATATTGGGTGACATGCACAACCTGTTCGGCGACACGCACAGCGTGGTAGTGAACATCCATGACAATGGCCAGGCTGAGCTGACGTCGATCAACGAAGGCGATACGGTGGAAGATATGATGCGCTACGTCCATATTGATGTAGACAGCATCCGTGAACATTACCGCGAACTGGTGCGCCTGCGCGTATCCGGCCACGAACAGCAGACCATTCTGGATGAACTGGAACAGGGTCTGAGCGGGTATACTTACTTAGAGGACTTTTAAATGAATGATTTGTTTAGCAAAACCGATTATTCACTCTATTCCAATGCGATGACATTCCTGCGTCAGCCTTATCAGCGCGATCCATTGGAAAGCGATGCGGATTTGGTGGTGCTTGGGGTTCCGCTGGATATGGCGACATCAGGACGTCCCGGTGCCCGGATGGGCCCGGATGCGATTCGCCGTGCATCAGTGAATCTGGCCTGGGAAGGTAAAAAGTTTCCATGGGAATTTAACGTCTTCAAACGCGCCAAAGTGATCGATGCTGGCGATCTGGTGTTTGATTGTGGCGACGCAGAAGATTTTACCTACCGGCTTGAAGCTGCCACCTCAGAGATTCTGAAAAGCGGCAAAACCGTGCTGGCACTGGGAGGGGATCATTTCATTACCCTGCCCATCCTGCGTGCTTATGCCAAGCACCAAGGTGAAATGGCGTTGATTCATTTTGACGCGCATACCGACACCTACGCCAATGGCAGCAGTTATGATCACGGCACCATGTTTTATCATGCGCCGAATGAAGGCCTGATCTCACCGAAACATTCGGTTCAGATCGGGATCCGAACCGAGTACGCTCAGGAGCGTCATGGCTTTAATGTCATCAACGCGATGCAAGCCAACGATCTGCCCGCCGCTGACATCGTCACTCAGATCCGCGACATCACCGGTGACAAGCCGGTTTACGTTACGTTTGATATCGATTGTCTGGATCCGGCTTTTGCCCCGGGGACCGGTACACCGGTCTGTGGTGGACTCAACTCGGACAAAGTGCTGAAAATCATTCGCGGCCTGGCCGGGATGAACATTGTCGGCATGGATGTAGTGGAAGTATCGCCGCCCTACGATCAGAGCGACATTACCGCCCTGGCCGGCGCCACCATTGCTCTGGAGCTGATGTACGCTTGGGCGTTCAACCGCGACAGCGAAAAAACCGCCTGATCATCTGTCCAAAAAATAGCCCCGAATGGGGCTATTTTTATTGCTATTCTCTGGGTTTACGTAAACGAAAAAAGGAGAATTACCAACGGCGTATCGTCCCAAATAGGTGGCATTATTTGCGCGAAGGGGCCCAATTAGAGAATTTTTTCGTTACCTTCTGAACACAAATCGCCCGGGCCTGTTCGTGTACCGCCTGAGTGGACTCTTTCATGCAGGTCAGGTAGTCAGCAATGTATTTTTCGAAGACCCCTCGCGCTTTGCCCGGTTCCGCTGCCAAACGGTTGACCAGCGCACGCGGTCCGACTTCAAAGTGCTGTGAATCAATGGGGTAGTTCCAGTAACCACCCCAGGTCAAAAAACCGTTCTCAGCGAAAATATCGATCACGTCTTCTGCCATGCCACTGCGAACCGGTTTGCCAGCCCGGTAAGTATATCGGTTCAGATACTGCTTGGTGGATTGTTCGGGCTGTACACTGACCCGATTATGATCATCAATGTCGATAAACGGGTTCTGCACCGGATTGATATCAATAGCCAGACCAAATGCGTGTTTCGACCACTCCGTGCCGCCGGTCATCGGCCGGGCATTGAAGCCGCTGGTGTTGTTGGCCGTCATCGACGCTTTGTCACTGCCGTTGAAATGTTCAATGGGCAGTACGGATTGCATCGGCACCTTGCGTTGATAGAGTGCCTCAAAAATGCGCTCAACACGATGCGCAACCGAATTCATCACCACCACCGCGCCTTGTTTGACCTCGCCATTAAAATCATAGTGGTGCACGTGTACCGTCGACAGGCGATCGCATTGAATCGGAGATTCATTGCTTATCGCCCCTTTTTCCCGCATCACTTTGCATTGTTGCGGGGTGATTGGCTCAACACTCGCCAGTGCCGACGTACTCAGCAGCAGTGGCAGCACAACAATCGATGACAGAATTTTTCCAGGCATGGGGCAGCTATCCGAACATGTCGCAACATTGAGAAAAACACACCTTGCCCCATCCTGAAACGCTTTTCAAGCGCCTGCACTACAAGCGTGACAGAGTCGTCGCTTACGACCCCGCTTCATGTACCGAATCCCAGCCACTCTCCGACAACGAGCACGAGTCCTCTCACCACCGGTGTGCGGCACTCGCTGCTGATCAGATAAAGACCGGCAATATGCCCTCACCTTTGACCTGGCGAATCGCAAGATGGGTGTGGATATCTTTGACGTTTTCATGTTGCTGGAGCTTACGGATGAAAGATTCATAACCCGCCAGCTCTTTGCTGACTACCTCAAGCAGATAATCGTAGGCACCTGAGACCACGTGGCAACTGATCACCTCTTCCATCGCCATCACGGCCTGTTCAAAATCATCAATCGAACTGGCCTGATGATTATTGAGACTGACTTCAACAAAGACCGTCATACCCACCCCGATTTTGCTCTTGTTCAGGCAGGCACGGTAACCGTCGATCACCCCGCACTCCTCAAGACGTTTCAGCCGCCTCGCACAGGGTGAGGCGGACAAACCAACCATGTCCGCCAGTTCAGCCGTCGAGAGCCGGCCGTGTTGCTGGATCAACCTGAGCAAGTGACGATCGATTCGGTCCATTTTCAATCCTTTGCATTTTTCTATCAAAAAATAATTAAAACTGAGTTGATTCAATCATAGATCACTTTATTTTTACCACAACTTGCCCGGTTAATGCGTTATTTCCCTTTCATAATGGTATCCAATGTGTCCAACCTCACGAGACGGTTATGATTTCTGGGTATCTGGCGATACTGGCCACACTGTTGCTCTGGTCCGGTTTTTTTCTTTCACTTAAAGGCGGGGCGAATTCCGCACTGACTCCTGCGGATATTGCGCTAGCGCGCTTTATCTTCCCAGCCCTGGTGCTGTTACCCTGGGTAATGAAAGCGCGTCAGCAATTGCTGGCCGTCCCACGTCGTTACCACGTCGGCATGCTAGTTGGCTGCGGCCTGCCTTATCTGCTGGTGGCCAGCACCGCCATGCAGTATGCGCCCGTGGCTCATGGCAGTGCCCTGATCCCCGGAACACTGCCACTGTTTGTGTCAGCGATTGCCGTGAGTTGCTATGCTCAGCCGCTCAGCCGTCACCGTCTGGCTGGCCTGACACTGGTGCTCAGCGGCATTGGATTGTTCCTTTATTCCAGCCTTTCCACGTATAACTATGCGCAACTGAATGGCCACATGCTATTCCTACTTGGCAGCCTGATGTGGGCAATGTTCACCATCAGTGCCCGGGTCGCCAATCTGCATCCTTTGGTCAGCGCGGGTTATATTTCTCTGGTCTCTGCTGGCGCATTACTCGTATTGATTGTCAGCGGACGCCTCGACAGCCATCTGGCACAAACCGCCTTGGTCAACTGGCCGTGGAAAGAGGTCAGCGGGCATATCCTGCTACAAGGCGTTGGGGCGGGTCTGTTGGCGGCGTTTACCTATCTGCATGCGATTACTAAATTGGGTGCGGAGCGATCTGCGGCATTCGCTTCTGCCACGCCAGCTGTCGCTACTTTGCTGGCCATTCCTGTGTTTGGCGAGGTTCCAACGCCAGAAACCTGGACCGCGCTCGGCCTGATATGCGGGGGCAGCGTGATCGCCAGTAATGTCTTTATGAGAAACGACACCTCACTCGCCTACCAGCCACCGGGGCGCTGATGATCCGCGTTTTTATCCGCCAATCCAGTGTCGAATGGTAGTGAGACCAATAAAGTGGCGCAAAAACAGCGACGCCGCCCAATCATGAGCGGCGCCGACGGCAAACGGATAGGTTACAGCGGATTTTTGCGACTTGGCAGGAACACTTCGCCCAACATACAACGCACGCTGCCGCCACCGATGTCTTCAATGGTTTTCACATTAAAGGGCAGCAGTTTACCGTGACTCGACAACTGTGCGCGCTGCGCGGGTGAGAACGCATCAAACGCCGACTGAGACATCGCAATCACTTTGTCACCATTGACCGTTTCCAACTGCAGAATATTGCCGCAGAATCGGTTCATTTGATCTATCGAAATCGAGATCACCTGCTTGTCTTTGGCCAGTGATTTGAGCACGAAACGGCGTTCAAACTCCGGGATCACTTCATCACAGATCACGCAGAATCCTTCGCCAATCGCCATCATCACATTGGTGTGATAAATCGGATGGCCAGACGGCAATGCAGTCTGGAACGACACCACGCGTGAATAACCGATGCGCTCAGCATAATCTTCCAGCACTTCGCGATCACAACGTTGAGACAACGCCGCGTAAATTGTCCGGTTAACGTGATCAATCACCATCACGCCGGTACTTTCCAGATGCGCATTGCTGTTGAGATAATCGACCAGTGAGTCCTGATGACTGACCAAACGGCCTGCGTCACTTAATGCCTCAACTAACGCATCAGGGCGAACTTCCTGCTGACGGTTCTGACACGCCATTGGGAACGTATAAAAGCCGCCTTCCGCCGTGGTACTGAACCAGTTATTCGGAAAAACCGCATCAGGCGTTTCCACTGCCGAAAGCGGATAATCAAACTCAACAACCTGCACGCCTTCACGGCGTAACGTGGCCACCATCGCATCAAATTCAGCCATTGCTTGCTGGCGTACCTGGTTATCGCTCAGGTCAACCTGATGCTGGAATTCATTGTCCTGAGCCGTCTCTGCGTTATACTTGAACTCCTTCGGCGGCACCATCACCACACAGTTGGCGTTCTGGACGGTCTGGTAATCCGGACTTAATTTTTCTTGTTCCTGCAACATGTTCGGACACTCATCTCTTCACTAAATTTATTCAGATTGTAAACATATTGTTAAGCCTGATTTTGCTGAATTTCAGACTTTCATCATCCAAAACTTAACGACTTAACTGAATAAAAACCATTTTACAGTAATTTTCACTGCCACCAAGACGGAATATTTGCGTTGCTCGCATATTATGCAAGTGAATGAAGTGGGAAAACCTGCCTAAATGTGCACATTTCATATACAATTGCAGCACTCTGCCTGATCAATACACCCAATAACCCCCTTGACGGATACAAACACCATGAGGTGACAGGCTGATGACGTTGGCTTTTTAGGACGAATTATGTTTAAGAAATTTGAAGGATTCACCCAACCTTTCCCCGACAAAGAACCGGAACAACCGCCTGCAGGTATTTTCGCGTTTTGTCGTTACTACACGCGCGGCTTTGAAATTCCACTGCTGATCATGTCTTTAATGGCCACCGTGGTGGCGATCGTCGAAGTATCGCTGTTTGGCGCAATGGGCAATCTGGTTGACTGGTTGTCGAGCAGTAACCCTGAGACCTTTTGGCAAGACAATCGCAGTGACTTGATGTTTTACGGCGGCTTATTGTTGGTGGTCATGCCGGTGTTGGTTGTCGGCTACTCACTGCTGGTCCATCAGACATTGCTTGGTAACTATCCCATGTCGATTCGTTGGCTGGCGCATCGCTACCTGCTCAAGCAAAGCCTCAACTTCTACCAGGATGACTTTGCCGGCCGCGTCGCCACTAAAGTAATGCAGACGTCACTGGCGGTGCGGGAAACCGTTATGAAGAGCATGGACGTATTTGTGTACGTTTCCGTGTATTTCACCTCAATCATTGTTTTGCTGGCTCAGGCCGACTGGCGCCTGATGATCCCGATGATGATCTGGCTGTTGTGTTATGTCTCGATTCAGATCTACTTTGTTCCAAAACTCAAACAGGTCGCCTCCGAACAGGCTGATGCCCGCTCGACCATGACCGGCCGCATCGTCGACAGCTACACCAACATCGCCACGGTGAAACTGTTTTCACACAGCAAACGGGAAACCCAGTACGCAGAAAAAGGCATGCAGGGTTTTCTGGATACGGTATACCGACAAATGCGTCTGGTCACCGGCTTTGACGTCGCAGTGGAAATCACCAACTACATTCTGGTGTTCTCGATAGCCGCATTGTCGATCTTCTTGTGGATGGACAACGCCATCTCCATAGGCGCGATTGCGATTGCCATCAGTCTGGCGCTGCGGATTAATGGGATGTCGATGTGGATCATGTGGGAAGTCGGGGCCTTGTTTGAAAACATGGGTACCGTCGTCGACGGCATGCGCACCATGGCCAAACCCATCGACATCAAAGACAAACCCGGAGCGAAAGATCTGCAGGTACATCAGGGCGGCATTGAGTTTGATGATGTGAGTTTTCACTACGGAGAGGAGGCGAAAGGCGTCATCAATCATCTTAACCTCCACATCAAACCGGGAGAAAAAGTCGGCCTGGTGGGCCGTTCTGGCGCGGGCAAATCGACCTTGGTGAATTTGTTGCTGCGTTTTCACGATGTGGAAGGTGGCCAGATTAAAATTGATGGCCAGGAAATTTCACACATCACGCAGGACTCGCTGCGTCGCAACATCGGTATGGTGACTCAGGATACCTCGCTGTTGCACCGCTCAATTCGCGACAACGTGCTGTATGGAAACCCGGATGCGACCGAAGACGATTTGCTCCGCGCGACCAAACAGGCCCATGCGCATGAGTTCATTGAGACGCTCAGCGATCCGTTCGGCAACACAGGCTACGACGCTCAGGTTGGCGAGCGCGGGGTGAAATTGTCCGGTGGCCAGCGTCAGCGTATCGCCATTTCCCGGGTATTGCTGAAAGACGCGCCCTTGCTGGTGCTGGATGAAGCAACCTCAGCACTCGACTCAGAAGTCGAGGCCGCTATTCAGGAAAGCCTTTACGAACTGATGGAAGGCAAAACCGTGATCGCGATTGCCCACCGCCTATCCACCATCGCCGCCATGGATCGCCTGATCGTGCTCGACAAAGGTCACATCGTCGAGCAAGGCACTCATCAGGAATTGCTGGCAGCCAATGGCATCTACGCGCAATTGTGGGCGCACCAGACCGGCGGTTTCCTTGGCGAACAAGAGCCGGAGCAGCAAAGTGCATAACTCACACATCACTGATAACGGCGGCCTCAGGTCGCCGTTTTTATTGCGGCAGTGTTCTGAGATATTGTTTGGGCGAAATGCCAAACCAGTGGCTGAAACGCTGGCTGAATCGCTCTGGCGATTGATATCCGCACGCCAGCGCCAGAGCGAGCTGTTGACGCTCCCCCCCTTGCATTAACGCCAGTGCATGGTTCATTCTGACCTGCAGCAAAACATCCCGAAAGCGGGTATCGTGCTTTTTCAAACGGCGAATCAATGTCGCCCGGCTGATGGCAAAATACTGACATACCTGCTCCATCGAATGCGCTTCATCCGGCGCTCGACTCAAATAACTAATCAACCGCACCAGCAGCGAGTCCTCTTCTGCTGGGAACAGCAGATGTAAGCGACCGTGTTCCGCCAACTGTTGATAGAGGGCGTTTAACCAATGGGTCTGTGTCGCGAGGCTGTAGCGCGATACATCAAGCTGACTCAGGTGGCGCAGCGTCTCTTGCAGAGCTTTATCCAGTTTTAACAGCGCCCCGCTCCTGTCCGCGGCGCAGCAACGGCTATACTCCAGCATGTCACGAGCGGGCGCGATGTGAAAGCTCACTTGCAGAGAACAAAACCGGCCCTGCGCCGGCCGGTTTTCAAAACTGAGCCGCTCACGAGCAGACACCAGCAACATCATCCCCGCCTCAATGTCGGCAGTCTGGTGCGTCTGAAACACACGCTTACTGCCCGCTTGAATCCAGAACAGCGAAGGCACCAGCACCGCGACATTACGCAAATGTTGCGGATGCAACCCCTGATAATAACTGACTGAAAAGGCCCGCTCTGTCATCACACCTCCTTTAACGAGAATAGGTGGCCGTCAACGTTGCTTGATCCAAAGCCATACTATTGAGCATGTACCCGGCCAACGCTGGCGAGGCACTCTCAGGCAGATCCAGAGTTTCAACCGGCAACGCCCAGACGGTAAACTGGTAGCGATGCATACCATGGCCTTGTGGTGGGCACACACCGCCAAACCCCGGATGACCGTAATCGTTGCGCAGCTCCACGGCACCTAACTTGCCCAAATCCGCCCCTTTGGCCAACGCGGTTACCTTCGCGGGAATATCCACCGCACTCCAGTGCCACCAGCCGCTGCCTGTGGGCGCATCGGGATCGTAAGCCGTGACCGCAAAACTCTTGGTCCCCTTGGGCGCCCCGCTCCAGCTCAGTTGCGGCGAATGATTCTTACCCGCACAACCAAATCCCTGAAACTCGAATTCCGCCCGCATCGGCTGGCCTTCCTGGATGTCCTGACTGTGCAACTGCAAGGCGAAAGTTGGCAGCGACGTCAGAGATGAAGCGGCGATCAACGCCAATAAAGTGGGTTTCATGATGTTCTCCTCAAATGAAAGTGGACCTACATCCTAACCACTCGCCAACAATAAATAGTGACTGTAAGTATCCAAATAGTCCATAGAATAAACATTTCTGATACTTTTCGTTGCATCCTGACTTATCTTGCTGCGAAGACCTTGTCACACCGCGGGGGCATTAATATACTCTTGCTCCATCTATTCCCCTTATCGATAAGTCCACATGAACAAGAGCTTACTGACGAATATTGTTGCTATCGCCGTTTTGGCCGGTGGTTATCAGTTTGACAACCAGATCGCATTTTACGCTGGTCTGTTCGCTTTCTCCGGCGCCATCACCAACTGGCTGGCTGTGCATATGCTGTTTGAAAAAGTGCCCGGCTTGTATGGCTCTGGCGTGATTCCCGCTCGATTCGAAGAGTTTAAAGCCGCAATTAAAACTCTGATGATGGAGCAATTTTTCACCGACACCAATATCGACCGGTTTCTGAACAAAGAGATGTCCGGCGATAAAACATTGGATCTGGAGCCCGTGATCGCTAACGTCGATTTTAATCCGACCTTCGATTCGCTGGTGGAAGTAATTGCTAACTCTCCGTTTGGTGGCATGCTGGCGATGTTTGGCGGCACCGAAGCACTGCAACCACTCAAAGAACCGTTTGTCGAAAAAATGCAGGCATCCGTCATTGAAATCAGTCAGAGCGACAATGTCAAAGCGGCGCTGAAAGAGCAGTTGGAATCGCCGGCGATGATGGATGAGATCAAGCACAATATCGAAAACATCATCGATCAGCGCCTCAATGAGCTGACACCTCAACTGGTCAAGGAGATCGTGCAGAAGATGATTAAGCAGCACTTAGGCTGGCTGGTGGTCTGGGGCGGCGTGTTCGGCGGCCTGATTGGAGTACTGACCGCTCTGGTTGCCTGATAACCGGATGAAAAAAGCCGCTCAACCGAGCGGCTTTTTTAAACCAACTTACCCTTAACGCCCACTGAGCGCCTGAATCAGCCTCAGGTGCCAAGTGATTTCACCGTACGACAGCAAGTCAAACAGGGTAAAAAACACCACACAGATGATCGCCAGTTTTATCAGTCTTTTTACTATTAACATCTTTCTCTCCGGGAGCACTACTTTTCAGGACTCCGTCATCACCGCATCACAACCACTCTGACGTCGCGACCAATACCCGGCCAGCGCTGAACCACTGATATTATGCCAGATAGAAAATATCGATCCGGCGATCGCGGCACCGGGGGCAAAAAATTTCATCGCCAACGCCGTTGCCAGTCCGGAATTTTGTAACCCGACTTCAAATGCGATTGTCCGGCACACTCGTTTATCAAAGCCCAACATTAAGGTGACCCAATACCCAGCCGCCAAACCAATCGCATTATGCATCATGACAGCCACCAGCACCACGGGGCCAACTTCCCGGAGTTTACCGGCCGTCAGTGCCACGACAATCGCGATGATGAAGACAATCACGGCCATTGAAATAAGCGGCAGAAACAGCGCAACCCGCTCGACCAGCCGATGCAGATACGTGTTGACCACCACGCCCACCACCACCGGCAGCAACACCACTTTGAGCAGGCTGACAAACATGCCCGCCACGGGAATATCCACGCTCTGCCCAGCGAGCAATTCCACCAGCAAAGGAGTCACCGCCACCCCGATCAAGGTGCTCAGTGCCGTCATGCTGATGGACAGCGCCACGTCACCTTTCGCCAGGAAGCACATCACGTTGCTGGCGGTGCCACCCGCCACGCAACCGACCAGAATCATCCCCACCGTTAGAGTCGGGTCAAATTGCATAACGCGAGCAACCAGTAACGCCACCAGCGGCATCACGGTGAACTGCAGCGCGACACCAACGGTCACCGCGGCGCGATTCTTTAGTACATTGGCAAAATCTGCCGGCTTGAGCGTCAATCCCATCGACAGCATGATGACAGCCAGTAGCGGCACAATCAGAGATTTAAAGTCGACAAACCAGTGAGGCTGAAACAACGCGGCCGCCGACAACAATACCGCCCAAAGCGGAAAGAGATTAGTGATCATCCTTAACATCAGAACCTTATCCTTGCAGATCGTTTCAAGCAGTAGCGCCGCAGCGCCTTACCGTAGAACCGATAAATACCGAGCGCCTATCTAACCAAAATTGCGCTCTGCCGTCGATACTATTAACAAAAGGATAAGCGCCTGAGAGAAAACGGCGTCCGAATTAACCGCAGACGCCATGCATAACAAAAGCCGTGAAAGACCTTGCCGAACCGTTAAGGTAACTCGCCCCGCGCAGTGATGCGCCCATGCGGATTGACCTCAATCTGATACGGTGTGGCATGCACGCCATAGGCGTGGAATATCGCGTTGCCGTGATCAAAGATCAACGGAATATCCAGTTTCATGCGCTTGGCAAAGTCGTTTGCCACAGACTCATCGACATAAAATGGGCTGATCACTCCCACCCAGGCCCGGTCAGACTCGGACGCCACTTTTTGGTTCAGACGCGCTATTTTATTTTCGCAATCAGGATAGTGGGGCATCGGACACATGGAGTCCAAAAATACCAGCGAGACAGCCTGAGGCTGCAGGTCGAGCAACGACGCCAGAGAAACGGATTGACCGCTTAGCGTCTGACGACCAAACTTGGGCGCGTTGTCTCCCACATCAGGACGGCGGTAGTCGGTGGCGAGTGGGTCTGCTTCGGACACGGCGCCACTGGATGCTGCCGTGCTGGCCACTTTAAGATTGAGCGAACGGCTTAACTCATCATCGCTGCCAGAAAACACCACCCGCCCTTCTTCAATCAGCACGTGATGCGGCGTCTGCCAGATTTGCATCTGGTTCATCATGGCAAATCCACGGTCCAGTACCAACGGCGCGACCTGAGGAAAGAATTGTTGGTAATCTTTCATTTGTGCCTGGGTAATGTTCAGATCCGGCTGGATCCAAACGGTCGGAAACTGTTCCGTAAAAGTATCTGGCAGCGAATCGACGTATTTCAGCGCACCGCTTTTGGCATCGTAATTGTCCCAGATGTTGAAAAACACCAGATGCGTATTGTGCGTCAGTTCAATGGATTGGCCGGCGACACTCTCAACACGATGCGGCAAACTGGTTGCAGCCGCGGAGAAACACATCAAGATCAGCGTGATTAGTGTTAGGTAGTTCATCGTTGTTCTCCTTGCGGCTTGTCTTCAGACCAATGTTCGATCATCTGGTCAAGTTGATCCGTGGCAAGAAACGTGCGGTAAGCGATATGGCCGTCGCGGTCAATCAGAATGTGCTGCGGCGTACCCACCACGTTAAAACTGCGGGTAATGGCGCCATCGGCATCAAACACCACCGGCAGGTCATAACCATTACGCTGCATATAAGCTTGTGCGCCTGCCGGCGTCTGGTTAAAGCCCACGTTAACGGAAATCACCTCCACCTCGTCCCCGTAATTGTCCTTAATAGACTGCAAATGCGGCATCTCCGCTTTGCAGTAGTTGCACCACGTCGCCCAGAATTTTAGGTATACCGGCTTTTCGCCACGAAACTGGCTGAGGTCGATACTACGACCAGTGAGTGTTTGAGCCGTGAGTTCCGGTGCTTGAGGCAGCGCCGCCGCATGGGTTGTGCTGACCAAGCCAAGTTGCAGGGCCGACACCAGCCCAAACGCACTAAGAAGCGTTTTTTTCATAGTAAGTTCCTTATCGTAGGAGGGTAAAAATCTGCCAGAAGAAATAAAAAGACGCGGCAAACATCGGTAATGCCATCAACCATTTGACCACCAACATCCAGCGCCCCGAGCGTGGAATGGTCGTCAGCAGGCCCGTAAAAGAGCCGGCGGCGATCAGCAAGGCACTCATGCCAAAAGCGAATACGAACATCAGGCTCGCTCCCCAAGCCGGATTCCCGTCTGCCGCGACGTACATCAGCATCATGCCGAGTACCGGGGAGGTACAGGGCGCCATCACCAGTCCAGATACCGCGCCTGCCAGTAATACATTCAGCCAGGCACTTCGCACCGAAATTGCCGTGCTTGTCATCAGGTTGGACATTGCCACCCATCCCGACATCCAAAGCGCCATCAGCAGACACAGGCCAGCCACCAACAGCAAAGTCAGTGGATGCGTGGCCACGGTGCCAAACAGTTGCCCACTGCTGGCGGCCAGGTAGCCAAGCAGGCTGTAGACCAGCGCCAGGCCGAGGACATACAAGAGTGAAAAAGCCACGCTTTGTGATCGTGTGCGGGCCTGGCTGCCCACGACCGAAACCGTGATCGGCAGCATCGGATAAACACACGGAGTCAGGCTGGTCAGCAGACCGGCGGCAAACACCACAGCGAGTAAATAAAAGGAAGGTTGGCCTTGAAACAGCAACGTCTGAATGGTGGTTTCCATCGTTCGGGTCCTGAGAGCGTGAAGTTGCCTCAAGTTATATCCTGCCTGACTTCCGGCCATATCAGATCGGCCTAAAATCCAGCTAAAATCGAGATAAAATCATCTAAAATCCCACCGAAAACGGCCCATAACGATAACCAATACCATTGAGCCCAAACATGGAAGTGATTTACTATTCCGTCACGATTTTTTAAACAGCCGTGTCCGACTATGGTTCGATTTGCCCATTTTGAATTTGATGCACAAACCGGTTATCTGTATGACATGAGCAGCAATGACCAACGCCAGGAAATTAAACTGCGCCATAAAGTCGCCGAGTTACTGTGTTATCTGATCGAACATCGCGATCGTGTGGTCAGCAAAGACGAGCTTCTCGGCGCACTGTGGCAGCATGGTGAGTTCCGCGATACGTCTCTGACTCAAAGTATCCGCGATCTGCGCAAAGCACTGGGGGACAAAGCGCAGCAACCGCATTATGTACGTACCTATCCGCAACGCGGCTACCAATGGATTATGCCGCTTGCCACCGACGCAGCCGTGACGGTTGACGAGATACCAGCGAGCCAAGACATCACCATACCCAAAACGTCATCCAACTGGCTCAAGTTCAGCCGTGTCCATTGGGCAACGCTTACGTTATGTCTGGTGGCGACCGCCGTGGCAGCCTGGCAACTGCTGCCATGGACAGCATCCAAGCCACCATCGGCCAGCGAGCATGTGGTTGTCATGCCGTTTCATAACCGCTCTGGCCTGGCAGAACTCAACTGGGTAGAACTGGGACTGGCAGACATGCTGTCTATGGTGCTGCGCCAGAATGCGCAGGCAGACATCACCTCCCCCAGCCAGAGTCAGATGTGGCTGTTAAACGCCAACCTGACGCAACCGACCTCAGAGAGCGACATTCGTACGTTATTGAATGCACGTCAGGCCGATGTCGCCATCACCGCCGCTGTCCGGTTGTACAATCAACAGCAAGTGCTGGATTTCCGGCTGATCCACGCCGATGGACGCATACAGCAAGGCAGCATCAGCTATCCGTCGTTACCGGGGGAAATCTACGCCGTCGGGGAGCAAATCAACCTGCTGCTCAATCCGCAGGCAATGCCAAAGAAAAGCAGTGGTAAAACCTTCCTCAAACTCAGTTCTGAAAGCTTTGCCGAGGGGATCAGTGCACTTGAGCAGCAAGGGGCGTATCGGGCTCGGCGTTATTTCAGTGCAGCGGCGGTGTTGGACCCTAGTGATCTGTGGCCCCAGGCTTATCTGGGTCGCAGCCAAGTGTTGCTTGGAGAGTGGACAAGCGCGGAGCAAACTCTGGTTACCGTCGCCAAACACCTCACCGACAGTGATCCGGTGCTGGCCGCGTTCGTTGCGGTCTGGCACGCTGAATTGGCCCGGCGGCGCGGCGACGAAGACCAGCAGCCACGAGTGGCTCAGGCAGTCGCGCTGGCCGAAAAAAGCGAAGACAAAGCCCTCAAGCTGCTCAGTTATCGCCTGGCGGCCAGAGCTGCCTGGGCCGCGATGCAATGGCGTGATCATCAGCAGTGGCTCACTCGCGCCCGGGCGCTGAGCGATAATCTGGTGGCGCTGGATGACCAGGCCGACATGTTGTTCTACCTGGGCAATCAGGCGAATGAAGGGCTGGAACAGAGCCCTTGGTCAGACATCAGACAAAATGGCCTGCAACTGAGAAAGGCCCTGAATTACTATCAACAGCTGGATTACCGGCCACGCATAGCGGACACGCAACTGGCGATCGCTCGCAACTACAGCCTGCCGCTCAGTGAGCGGCAGCAGGCGCTGGAGCAAGCCATCACCGCGTACCGTGAGCTGCATCAGCCTTACGAGTTGACAGAGGCACTGCTGTACGCGGGGTTTTTTCATCTCCAGCAGCATCAGGGCCGCCGCGCAGAAGCTTTATTCCGTGAAGCTCAGACATACGCTAAAACCTTAGGCAACCCGCACTTTCGTGAGATGGTTCGTTTTTATCTCGCGTTTGCCATGTTAGATCAGGGGCTGTTCGATGCCGATCAGCTGAAGCTGCAGCAGGCAATCCAAAGGATGACGGAATTGCTGCCTCAGTTGGATAATCCGCTGCTGGCACTGTCAACGCACATCTTCCTCGGTTGGGGGTACGCCGCGCAGGGTGACACGGCCAAGGCTGAACAGTATTTGCTTCAGGCCATCGAACTTGGGGACAACGGCAGCGCACCAACCACTCATCATTACGCGGTCTACTCGTTGATGAAACTCTATCTGGATCAAGGACAATACCAACGGGTGCTGGCGCTGCAACACTACCCGGTGACGACTCGGCTGCAGGCCCGTTATCTGGCGCGTGCTTACAGCGCGCTGGGAGAGCATCAAAGAGCGGTTGCCACTCTCGCACAATTTGCCCAACAGTTTCCGCATTACTGGGGAGAAACCGATCAACACCAGTTGGAAAACTACCAGCGCCTCGCCAGCGGTCAGACCATCCCATTGCAAATCGAACCGCAGGCGCATTCCGTGTATTGTGAAACCGAGTGGCAAAGCTGAGCACAAACCAAAAGGCCGTTCTGCGTCAGCAAACGGCCACAGATATCACAGGAATCGCACGAATTACAAAGTAGAAAGTAACTCTGGATTCACGCCGAATCCGGTTTTGTGTTCTTCGATCACCACTTCACTTCGGGTCTGAATCACCCCGGGTAACGTCCCCAATTTGGACGACATAAAGTTCTGATACGCCTTCATGTCTTTGACCCGCACTTTGATCATGGTATCGAAATCTCCCGACAACGAATAACACTCTTCAATTTCGGGCATCATGGATACCGCAGCGGCAAACTTTTCGAAAATCGAAAAACTGGTCTGATCAAGGCGAATATGAATAAAGACCTGTACATCGAGGCCGAGCTTCTCGGGGTTTAACTCCGCATGATAGCCTTTGATGTAACCTTCTTTTTCCAGACGTTTGACCCGATCGGAGCAAGGCGATGTCGTAAGGTTGACCTGACGAGCCAGCTCCACCATCGACAGACGGCCTTTCATATGCAGAGTACGGAGGATTTCGCGGTCAATGCGATCAAGTTCCATGGTGGCTTCTCGTTGTTCTGTTAGCTAGCAAGATAATACTGGATCGGCTGGCAAGAAGGAATGCCGCGCGCAGAAACCAAAATGGCCGCATTTCGCGGCCATTTCAGCTAGTGTGTCAAACTTTTTAAGCAGCGTGAGCGTTCCCAATCGGGGTCGCCTTGCTCATCTCGGAGCGAGTGTTGCAAACCCGGCAGAACGCCTGTTGCTCCATCTTCACGTAATGCTCGCCCTGAAACAGCATGGCAAACCAGGTAAACACCGACTGCTCTTCGTTCTGACATCGCTTCATTACCATTTTGTGTGGGGTAATCTTACGACAGCAATGGCAGTACGCTTCCGGCATGATGTTTCTCCTTTTAACAAGTCCGAGGTGTCAGTTTTGTGGACACATTCTGCGCTTAATGGTTCCGATTGCTCAAACTTTAGTATTAAATTCGTGACACTGTGCAAAAAAACGCGTCAGGGTATTGTCAAGAGCAAAGATATTACCCCGGTAACAGTTTGATCGAGATCAAAAACGCCCCGGCAAGCCGGGGCGCTGAAACGCAGAGGTGGAGACTTAGTCTAGCTCTGCCAAGTGCTTTTCAAAGCTTGCATGCTGAGAAATGACCACTTTGTCAGGCGCACCCGTTGCCAGGCTGACACCAACGATCGCCAGCGTCGAGAAGATGATGCCCGGTACGATTTCGTACACATCGAACCAACCACCGGTCAGCTGTTTCCAGACCACGATGGTAACACCACCAATGATGATGCCCGCCAGTGCGCCGTTACGGTTCATGCGAGACCAGTAAAGGCTCAGTACGATAGCCGGACCAAATGCCGCACCAAAACCAGCCCAGGCGTAAGACACCAGACCCAGCACTGAGCTGTCCGGCGTCATCGCCAGCACCAACGCAACGATAGAAATCGCGATTACAGCAATACGGCCTACCATTACGATCTCTTCTGAGCTCGCGTCTTTCTTGAACACTTGCTTGTAGAAGTCTTCCGCCAGTGCAGAAGAAGACACCAACAACTGTGAATCCGCCGTACTCATGATGGCCGCCAGAATCGCCGCCAGCAAGATACCCGCCACGACAGGGTGGAACATCGCGTTCACCAGCAGCATGAAGATTTTTTCACCATCGTCCAGGGACAGGTCACCTGTGCTGTTGACGTAAATCAGACCAACCAGACCAACCAGCATCGCGCCAATCATAGACAAGGCGGTCCAGATCACGGCAATGCGACGAGCAGTGGTCAGGTCTTTGTTTGAACGTGTCGCTTTAAAACGAGCCAGAATGTGAGGCTGACCAAAGTAACCCAGACCCCATGCAACCAGCGAGATGATCGCGACGGCAGTCAAAGGCTCACCTTTGGAATCTTGCCACAGTGTCAGCAGGTTCGGGTTGATGTTCGCCAGATCCGTCGACAGGTGACCAAATCCGTTTTCCATTGCCGCAATCGGTACGATCAGCAGTGCAGCCGCCATCAACAAACCTTGCACCAGGTCAGTCCAGGACACCGCCAGGAAACCACCAAACAGCGTGTAAGATACCACACACACTGTGCCGACGATCACCGCCGTGGTGTAGTCGAGACCGAAGACGGTTTCAAACAGCTTACCGCCTGCAACCAGACCAGAACTGGTGTAGAAAAGGAAGAACAGCAGAATGAAGAATGCAGAAATGGTCTGAATCAGTTTTGAGTTGTCATTAAAACGACGAGACAGATATTCAGGCAAGGTCAGCGAGTCAGTAGTGATACTGTAGGTACGCAGACGTTTAGCGCTGATCAGCCAGTTCAGCCAAGTACCCACCAGCAGGCCACCAGCCAGCCAGAATGCCTCAATACCCGCCGCATACGCGTAGCCAGGCAGACCCAGCAACAACCAGCCACTCATGTCGGATGCACCGGCAGACAACGCTGCTGGCCAAGGTCCCAGGGAACGACCGCCCAGGAAATAATCTGACGAGTTTTTCGTTCGTTGGTATGCGATCACACCGATAGCGAGCATCAGTATCAGATACACGATAAAGGTGGTTGTAATAGCGAAGCTATTTTCCATGTACAAAATCCTCTTAAAAAGATCGCCTTCAATATGGCCCCCTCTTGCGAAGGAGCCGACTCAGAAGGGCTAGTGGGTTTCGTTCCCTAGCTCAAGCAAGGTCGCGTTACCACCCACTGCTGTTATATTTATAGTTCGGGTGCGTTCGGTGATAAACCGAAGCGAGAGATGTGGATCGTGCGCCACAGGTGTTGCGTCCAGATCCGTTTCCGAAACCAGGCCAATAATTGCGCCTTCACGTTTCGCTAGTTGACGGTTAAGCGTACGCTCGACCGAGGTGGTTCCTACATACCCAACACTTCTTACGTCTGATTCCAGCAGCTGTTGATAAGCGTCGTAAGAGACAAACTGAATCAGGTTGGCAGGAATGGAAGACTGCTCAAAAGCAGCCTGCAAAGCCTGAGTTAACGGCAGATCATCACTGCATACCACGATGCCGTTTCCGGCAATCAGTGCAGCGGTCAGCTGTGCAACAAAGGCACGTTGTGCTTTTTCACTCTGATCATTCTGGATGAGCAGAGCCACACCGCGGCCTGCGGTGTAGAGCTCGTTGGTTTCTCCCGTCGGCCCAACCAATTGATGCGGTTGAGCAAGCAGTGCCGAAGCCTGCTGAAGATGGTATGAGATCACGCCGGCAAGGCCTGGCATGCTCTCTTGCAGCGCATTTTTAAACGCCAGCAAACATTCACTTTTTGAATCGAAATCCGTCAGATTCCAGTTTTCCCATGCCGAGTAAGCATCAGAAAAGCGTGCAACTTGATGTACCATGTAGATTCTCCTTACTTACCGGTTAAGCGAACTGGGTCTGAGTGAAGCGGAACAGGTAGTGTGGGCCACCGGCTTTTGGTCCGGTCCCGGACAAGCCTTGTCCACCAAACGGCTGAACGCCGACCACCGCCCCAACCTGGTCACGGTTGATGTAGCAGTTCCCGACCCGGGCGTGTTTCTCAATCCAGCGGTAAGTCGTTTCATTGCGGCTGTGGATACCCATGGTCAAACCGTAGCCTGTGTTGTTGATTTCAGCCACTACGTTAGCCAGTTCGCTCGCCTTAAAGCGCACGATATGCAGAATCGGACCAAACTGCTCTTCTTTCAGGCACGCAATCGAATCAATTTCAAACGCACTTGGCGCGACAAAATCGCCATGCTGACACGTTTCATCCAGTTCAACCTGAGCTACTTTATGCTGAGTCTGACTCATCAGTTCCAAGTGCGCCGTCAGCTTGGTTTTGGCCGTTTGATCAATCACCGGTCCGACGTCCGTACTGTGCAGATAAGGCGTGCCGACTTTGAGTTCACCCATCGCGCCCTGAATCAGTGTTACGATGCGATCCGCCACATCTTCCTGAACATACAGGACCCGCAGAGCCGAACAACGCTGGCCAGCCGACGCAAACGCCGAACGAATCACATCACGAACCACCTGCTCAGGCAGTGCGGTACTGTCCACGATCATGGCATTCTGACCACCGGTTTCCGCAATAAACGGCACCGGCGCGGCATCACGCTCTGCCAGAGACTGGTTGATGCGCTGTGCCGTCGTCGTCGAACCGGTAAACGCCACGCCCGCGATCGCCGCATGCGACGTTAATGCACTGCCGATTTCTGCGCCGCGGCCCGGCAGCAGTTGAATCGTCCCGGCCGGGAATCCAGCTTGCTGCATCAGCTCAACGGCACGTGCGGCAATCAGACTGGTTTGTTCCGCCGGTTTGGCAACCACAGTGTTGCCCGCTACCAATGCAGCGGTGATCTGACCGAGGAAAATCGCCAGCGGGAAGTTCCACGGGCTGATACAAACGAACACACCGCGTCCCTGACGGGAAACGTTGCGCACCTGACCATCAAAGCTGGTCACGGCCAACTCACCCAATGCATCGACCTGCTTGGCGTAGTAACGACAGAAATCGACGGCTTCACGCACTTCATCAATGCTGTCATGGATAGTTTTACCCGCTTCCTGGTGACAGATGGCAACCAGCTCAGCCAGATTGTCTTCCAGCAAGTCGGCCAGTTTCTCCAGGGCAGCGCTGCGTGTGGCTGTCGCTGTCTGGTTCCAGCTGGCAAAAGCGTGCTGAGCCCCTTCAATGGCAGCGGAAACATGATCAAGGTTCGCGTAAGCCACCTGACCCACTTCGATACGACGATCATAAGGCGCTTTGACGATTTCCATCGCCTGTTCAGCCTTGATCATGCTTTCGAACAAAGCTTCACCGTTGATCACTGGCCCTGCCGTCCAACGCTTGGTCAGCCAGGCTTGCACCTGCGCTTCAAACGGCGCATTTTCACTTTCAATATCAACGTTCACGCCATACGAGTTACGACGCTCCGGGAACACCTGCGGTGGCAACGGAATCTTGTTGTTGTTGAGTGTATCGAAGGCCAGCAACATATCGACAGGATGTTGAGTCAGGGTTTCAACCGGACAGCGCGCATCCACCAGACGGTGCACGAACGAGCTGTTAGCACCATTCTCAAGCAGACGACGTACCAGATACGGCAGCAAATCTTTGTGGCTGCCGACCGGCGCGTAAATGCGCACCGATTGCTTATACGCGGCCATAGCGTGGTGATAGAGCGAATCCCCCATCCCATGCAGGCGCTGGAACTCAAAATCTTTGTGCGAAGCCATCACCGCAATCGAAGTCACGGTCTGAGCATTGTGGCTGGCAAACTGCGGGTAGATGTTGCCACGCACGTTGTCGCTCAGCAGGAAGCGCGCACAAGCCAGGTACGCGACGTCGGTGGCTTCTTTGCGCGTATACACCGGGTAGTTGCTGTAGCCAGCCTGTTGAGACCATTTGATTTCGCTGTCCCAGTAAGCGCCTTTCACCAGACGAAGCGGGATCAGATCTCCCTGCTCTTTCGCCAACGCGTTCAGCCATACCAGCACCGGCAATGCACGTTTGGAGTATGCCTGAATCACCAGACCGAACTTGCCCCAGCCTTTAACCTGCTCGCTGCGGTAGACTTTTTCAAACAGCTTGAGCGACAGCTCCAGACGATCGGCTTCTTCTGCGTCAATGGTGATGGCCACATCCAGCTCCATCGCCCGGCTCAGCAGTTGCATCAAGGTGTCGTACAGTTCCGTCATTACACGCGCTTCGTTAGCCACTTCATAACGTGGGTGCAGCGCAGACAGTTTGATCGAAACCGATGGCGCCGGGCTGGTGTCGAGACCGTATTTATCACGTCCTACCGCTTCAATCGCCATCAGGTAATCTTTGAAATATTTGTTGGCGTCCGCGGTGGTCAGGGCCGCTTCACCCAGCATGTCATACGAGTAGGTGTAACCTTTGTCACGCATCGTACGACCGTTTTTCTGTGCTTCTGCAATCGTGCGTCCCAGCACAAACTGATGCCCCATGATCTTCATGGCCTGATACATGGCTTTGCGGATCACCGGTTCAGACAGCTTGTTGACCAGGCGGTTGACCGCTTGCCCCGGGCTCTTGGCGTCATCTTCTGACACACCGACCACTTTACCGGTCAGCATCAGGCCCCAAGTTGAGGCATTCACAAACACGGAATCGGAATTCTTCAGGTGAGATTTCCAGTCCGCTACGCTCAATTTGTCACGGATCAGAGCATCCGCCGTCGTCGCGTCAGGAATGCGCATCAGCGCTTCTGCCAGACACATCAACAGGATACCTTCCTGAGTATCCAAGCTGTATTCCAGCAGCAGGGCATCGATCATCTGAATCGATTTTTTGTCCGCGCGAATGGCGTTGATCAGTTGCGTCGTTTTCTGGCTGACTTGTTGTTTTTCCGATTCACTCGGGGTTGCCAGCGGCAGCAACTCTTTCAGCCATTGAGATTCGTCCACCATGTAGAGTGGCGAGATCAGTGACCACAGCTGTTCAAGCGGTTGCTCAACAAACTCAGTCTTTAACACATCAGTAGCAGTAAACATGCGTTTT
>NZ_WXWP01000270.1:0-5023 GCF_009904765.1 Vibrio sp. V39_P1S14PM300 | reverse complement strand
CCCCCTAAGAGGGAATTGGGATGCAATGTTGTTTTGGATCAATAAATTCCGGAGAGAGTGATCACATATTGTGCCCATATTTACTTAGGAATATGGTAAATAATAAGTCGAAGTTTTCGTGGAATAGAGGTGTGGCTTGAGAGGTCAAGTACAAAAGTCGGTAACCAGTACTATAGCAAAGGCCATGCTGTTGATTCTGCTGCTGTCCGTTGCGACAACCAGCTTTGCAATTATTACCTTGGCCTCGAGCCTGAATGATGCCGAAGCGGTGAACGTGGCCGGCTCTATGCGAATGCAAAGTTATCGTCTGGCTCATGATATACAGAGTCAATCTGATAACTATCAGTACCATATTTTCCAATTCGAGCGTTCGATCTATTCCAGTTCGATGAAAGCCTTACAGAAGTGGTATGTTCCCGACGACATCACTCAGGATTATTATCGACTGATCGTTCGTTGGCACGAGTTGAAAGCTGTACTGGATGGCGATGGCCGGGATCAGTATCTTGTTCTGGTTGCGGGTTTTGTCACTCAGATCGACGCTTTTGTCTTCAAACTTCAAGAATATTCAGAGCAAAAGCTGATCAATCTGGCTTGGGTGGGTGGCCTTGGATTAGGGGCAGTTTTGTTGGTCAGTATTTTTGTTGTTGATTTCATCCGCAGTGAAATAGTGAGCCCGTTGAAATCATTGGTCGCGGCCAGTGAACAGATCCAATCACGTTCGTTTGATGTTTCGCTGGATGAATCGAGCAGTAATGAAATGGGCATTCTGGCTCGAACGTTTAACCGAATGGCCGCAGAGCTGGGTAAGTTATACCGTGGCCTCGAGCAAGCGGTGAATGAGAAAACGCACAAGTTACAACACGCCAACCAGTCTCTGAAAGTATTGTACAACTCATCACAAGAATTGACGGCGGCACGCATCAGCGTCGACAACTTCCAGGCAATATTGCGTCATATTGTCAGCATTGAAGGTATCACCGGGGTCAGAATTGAAATTGAAGAACCCGGAGAGAAAAATCTGATCCTGGAAGAAGGCGCTTTTTATGGTGAGAACGTCGAGCAGAAGGCGTTGTCTTTAGACGAACATCATTTAGGAACCTTGCAATGGGAATACGGGCTGCCCTGTCCGGACAAAGCGTTGATTGATAACTTCGTCCAGATCTTATCCCGCGCGGTGTATTACAATCACGCACAGCGTCAGGCCGAACAGCTGTTGCTAATGGAAGAGCGGGCGACGATTGCAAGGGAGTTACACGACTCTCTGGCGCAATCATTGTCGTATCTCAAAATCCAGGTTGCTCTACTGAAAAAAGTGATCAACAAACTGCCGTACAGCGAATTTACGCCGAAAACAACGCTGGTTATCGGCGAGTTAGATACCGGTTTGTCTTCTGCGTATACCCAGCTCCGCGAGCTCTTAACGACGTTTCGCCTGACTATAAAAGAAGGTACATTCGGCCAGGCATTGCAAGAGATGCTTGAGCAGTTAAACGAACAGACCAGCGCTCAGATCCAACTGACGAATGAACTGTCTTCGGTCGATTTGGATGTACACCATCAGGTGCACCTTCTACAACTGATTCGTGAAGCCACAATCAATGCCATTAAACATGCGAATGCCTCCTGCATTCAGGTGAGGTGTTCAGCGTTGGGTGACGTTGTCACGGTATCAGTGAAAGATGACGGTGTTGGCATGAGCGAGCACAATGAAAAAATTAACCACTACGGCATGAGCATCATGCAAGAGCGTGCGAACCGGCTTAATGGTGAGCTGAAAGTCCACTCTTCGCCAGATCAGGGTTGTGAAGTCGTATTAACTTATCAACGTTCAAAGGAAGCAAAGTTTGACAGTGTGTAACGTAATGTTGGTTGATGATCACCCGCTGATGCGTCGTGGGATCAAACAATTACTCGAATTTGAAGACGACTTCAGTGTCGTGGCTGAAGCCAGTAACGGGGCGGATGCAATTGCACTGGCTCATGAGGTTGAACCTGAGTTGATATTGCTTGACCTTAATATGAAAGGGATGTCTGGCCTGGATACGCTTAAAGCGCTCAGAGCGGATGGCTCTGATGCGAGTATCGTGATCCTGACGGTCTCTGACAGTCCCGCGGATATTGAAGCTCTGGTTAAAGCCGGAGCAGATGGCTATTTACTCAAAGACACCGAGCCCGATGAACTGATTGAACTGCTTATACAGGCGGTTGGGGGCGATAAAGCCTACAGTCAGGAAGTTGCCAGATACCTGAGTGACAGCGAAGGCCGCGAAGATATTTTTGACTCGTTGACCGAGCGTGAGACTCAGATCCTGCAAGAAGTCGCACGTGGATACCGAAATAAACAAATTGCAGATCGCCTTTTCATATCGGAATCGACCGTGAAAGTACACATGAAGAGTTTGCTCAAAAAGCTACGGGTTCCTTCTCGTACTGCGGCGACGGTACTGTATCTGGAACGTTATGGTGACGTGAAGTAAACATCGGATAGAAACAGAAAAGGCGCTCAATGAGCGCCTTTGTTTTTTTGTTTGTTGTTACGTGATTTAGACGTACATCGGTACGAGAACCATAGTACCGATAATCACAGTGGCCAGTCCGCACAATACTGGTACAGAAGTACGTTTCACGACCTCAAACGGGCTGACTTGACCCATACCGGACGTGGCAACCACAACACCGGACACGGGAGAAATGGTTCGGCCCAGATTCGAAGCTTGCAGCATTGGAATAATCAAAAAAGCAGGGTTCAGGCCCATTTTGGCCGCCAGCGATGGTGCCAGTTCGACAAATGCGTAAAAAGGAGCATTACCCGATCCAGTGGCGATGGCTGCGGCCACCGTCAGGGCTGTGAGGATCAGCATCAGAGCCACTCCACCAGCGCCGGCGGTTTCTGCCAGATGAAGCAAGTTGTCAATAGCTCCGATAGACATCAGGCCTTGTGCAAACACCCCGGCAGCTACTAACAGCATGACCACACCTTTGAAGGCATCCGCCATACCCTGATAGCAAGATTCCAGGTCGTCGAGGGTTTTTTGTCCATCAAAACGTTTGGTGACAAAGTCGACTAACGCACCACTGAAAATCGACAAAACGACGATGGTATAGATGTCAAGATAGAGGCCTTTGATGGTCTCCCCATTAAAGACGAACACGCCAATAATAGGAAGAAAAGGCAGAGCCGCATAGTAGGCTGGTGCATTGACTTCAATTTCAGAGACATCAATGCGCTCCATTGGTGAATTGTCTTTTTTGTCCAGATACTGGTTCCAAAAGAACGCCGCAATAGCCATCACGATGATGGCGCAAATGGAGACAGGCAATACGGTTTCCACGGCAAAAACATGTAGAGCCAGACCGGATTTTTCCGCTGCGATAACTACATCACCTGATGTCGGCGATAAGATGATTGCCGCCGGTGAGGCGCACACGGCAACAGCCGCAGGACGGGAAATGCCCATTGCAGTCATCATTGGGAACAGAGTCGCCATCAAAAGCACACCGAGCCCCGTCGCAGAGCTGACGGCCAGGGACATTAAACAAGCCACGATATAGGCAGCAACAAGCAGGATATATGGGGATTTGATGACCGACAATGGTTTCGAAAACTGCTTCACCACCACGTTGTTGGCGCCAATATGGGTCATGTAAGACGCGAAACCGCACAGTAACATGATCTGCATGCCTAAACCGCCACCACGGTATTGGAGCATATATTTCACGTACTCCAGTGAATCGGTCAGCATGTTGCCCGTAGACTGAATGGAGTCAGGTAAAACGGTATGGCCGATAATTCCGGTAAGAATAAGCAGTAATACACCAGCGGTTAGCAGGACACCGGCAGGCTTATAGCCTTTCACGATGAAGTAGCCGACAGCCACAGTCACTACTAATCCAATCAAGAGCTCCAGCATAGATATCTCCGTTAGATTCTGAAAATGATAAATAAAATGTTTCAAACTGTGACTCGAAATGTACAGAAAAGCGTTTTGTAGCACGAGAGCTACTTAAACTTGTCATGATCTAAAACAAGAAATTAACCAATGTGTTAACACTCAGAAGTGAAGATGATTCAATGAGGTAGGGGAAATGTTAATGATGATTTAAGTGTCAATAAAAAAGTGCTAAGTTGATCAAAATGACACAACGCCCAGACTGAACGAAGAGGCAGAGTAAAACAGGCGTTTTTACTATTTAGATATTATTAACCGACGTGCTGGAGCCCTTGAACGATGGCTTGTGGTTCAGCCAGGTAGTAGCCTTGCAACATGTCGATATTCAGGCCTCGCATGGCGTTGAACTGCGCTTCTGTTTCAATGCCCTCTACCACGATCTTCGCGCCTTTATTGCGGATGGTGGTCAACGCGTTTAACAATGGAGATTGTGTTCCGTTCACGTAATCTTGCATCAGGCTGCGATCTAGCTTAACGATCTGTGGGTTTAACAGATTGAGTCGATACTCGTTGGACTCTTCGACGCCGTAATCGTCGATTGCAATATTAAATCCATACTCATGCATACGCTGAAGGGCGTTTTGTAGCAGATCGTCCGATTCAGATTTTGCTTCGATGATTTCCATCACAATGTTGCTGGCATCGATTTGGAGTTCTTTTAGCCGCTTAGCCAGAAGAGTGCACTCAATGTCGGTATACGCATATCGCTCGCTGGCTGCGGGAAGCATATTAATAAACAGGGCGACATTTCTATACGTCGAGAGGCTATAGTTGCGAATGTGCACGACACGAGAAAGGCATTCCAGATTGATTTTGTCTTCCGTGTTGGTTTCTTCGCCAAGAAAAATCGTGTCTGGCATCATGCACTCGCCAGTCAGCGTGTGGATTCTTGCCAGCGCTTCGACGCCGACAACATTTAAATGTTTATCGAAGATCGGTTGAAACACGCTAGACACACGCAGTCCATTGTATATCGCGTAAAACTGTCCCTGAGCATCAACAAACAAGTACTGCAAAATCTGTTTTCGAGTGGCAAGTAGCATTTGACCAAATCACTAATGAGTTAAAGT
>NZ_WXWP01000111.1:0-5053 GCF_009904765.1 Vibrio sp. V39_P1S14PM300 | reverse complement strand
ATGCAATATAGAAGAGTTACTACAGGAGGAAAGACAACGTCGAGACAATTTGCGTAGAGAGAGAAAAAGGAAAAACAGCTTGCTGGTTAAACTGTTCTGCGCCTGCATTGCCGCTCTGTCATTAGCCGCATTGTGGTACTTCGCCGAAGGTCAAATGAACGCCGTAACTCTGCTGCTCGGTTTTGCCTCCATTATGATCGGTTTCACCACGATCATCAAAGCGGAGCAGCCGACAGAGTTTGAACGCCGCCAGCTTGATACATTGCATGAAATCCACATGATTCTGCGTGATCGCGGTGTGCGCTGATTAAAACGGCAGTCCCTGAGGACCGCCGTTTTTTCTATGCCAGTCGAGCAAAATTAGTCTTCTACCCTTTGCCGCCTAGAACAGATTGATTTATCTATTATTTTCATATCTCATAAAACCAGGAGTCATGCTGAAGATCCAACAACTCAGCCGTCCCGCTTTCGAGTTGATAGAGATAAAACTGCTTCAGGGGCGGAGAGTAGATGTGTAACGTCACTAAGGGTTCATCCCCACCTTGCAAGTTGGATATCTGATGAATATCACTGTCGTGACTGACTGTCACTTCACCGCTTGGATAGTGATTCGACTGAGTGGCGTAAATATGGCCATTCGCTGCTGGCTTAAACAAGGTTTCTGTCGCCTGACCATGCAATACTTTAACCCCGCAAGCACTGCCAATGTGATCGTGTATTTTACTCCGTTGACCATTGAGCCAACTCAAGATCAATACTTCACAATGATCATTGCGAAAAAGACGTCGCCTCGAATATGTTTCCTGATCAAACTGTGCCAGTTGTTTGATCTCATCACCGTTCAGTTCGACTTTTTCCAGCATAAAGCGAATGGTCGCCAGAGACAGCGGTTTGTCAGCCAGTTCCACCTGAGCCAGGAGTTCCTGATAGTTGAAACTGTAGTCTGCATCCAGTAATGCGGTTAAAGCCGGTGCCGTCTGATGCTGTGTAGTTGAAGGTTGCATCGTGATCTCCTAACGTTTTGTTTTATTCGTTATTGTTATTTCTTATGCCCATTTGACACAGTTAGTAGACCACTTTCTCACGTGTTCGGCTTATGTCAGTGTTGAATTCAGTGAACAGAGTCACGACTTAACACGTAATTAACAATTCCCCAACTTGCATTGCACCTTTGAACCCAAAAACAAAAAGCCCCTGACTAACAGACGGTTAGCCAGGGGCTTGCGACCGAAACAGAGCAGCTACTTGATAACCCCGCAAATCACTCTGGCACCGCCACCACCAAGCGGGCTTGGGCTGTCAGAATGATTATCACCACCAGCGTGAATCATCAACGCTCTCCCCGGCAAGTCAGCCAGTTCGACACGCGGCGCCATCACCGGCTGGACGACATCGCCGTTTGAATCCGCGTAAATCGGCGGCAAATCCCCGAGGTGGTTGTTGTCACCCCATGGCGTGCCGTGCTGTCCGGTATTTGCGGGATCGTAGTGCCCTCCGGCCGCTCCCCCTAGCACTGTTTTATCGTCTTTGGTACTGGTGTCACAAGACGGATTAACATGAATGTGAAAACCATGCAGACCTGGGGTCAAACCTTTCAATGCAGGCGTGAACACACTGCCATACTGATTTTGGGAGATTTCAATCGTACCGGCGCTTTTCCCGGTGGCCAAATCCGTCATATCAACCGTCACATCGGCCGCCAGTGCTGACGCAGAGAAGACAGAGAAAGCGATGAGCAGAAGCTTGTTGTTCATTATCATTGTCCTTTTGTTAGCGAATGCCACCTAAATATGTAGCATCCGATCCGTCAGTTCTGCAAAAAATCGTCACTATTCAATGCTGTATTCGGCGTTATACACCATACGCTCGATATGGAATCACGATGGCGGTTAGACCGCGCACCACGCACCACGTCCTTGATTCCCAGACATGAAGTAATCTCACGTTGCATATTTGCCACTCGTTTATGGGCTGCATTATCCCCAGATCCACTACAGACGAGTGCAAATACTTGCCTATAGTTAACAATAATTATCACTTACCTGTAAGGTCACCATTATGATGAGTTTGCTTTTCCTCTTGTTGTTCATCGCTATGCTCTGTGCGTTCTGCAACAAAAAGTCGCTTGGTTACGCGGTTTTCACACTTTCAGTGATTGCCGGCCTATATTGGTTCCACCACCACGCCACCGATGCATTAGCCATCTTGCTGTAAGGAGCATCAGAATGAATCGAACTCACGTCACGCTGCTAAATACGCTCGGTTTGCTTGGCATTACCGTCGTATTGATGATTGGTTTCGTACTCCAGTTTGCCTGGAACGAACTGCCCTGCCCGCTGTGCTTGTTGCAGCGTATCGGCTTCGCCATGGTTATGTTTGGTTTCCTTTTAAATGTGGTTTATGGTCCGCAGCAAAAACATTACGGGGTGATACTGATTGGCGCTCTGTTCGGTGCCGCGACGGCATTAAGACAAGTCTCACTGCATGTTATTCCCGGCACCCCAGGCTACGGCAGTCCGATTCTTGGCATGCACTATTACACCTGGGCATTCGTGCTGTTCGCTGCCACTATTTTGGGCGTCGCCCTGTTATTGATGATGTGGAAAGAGGAGTGGCAAGACGCCCGCTATCACATGAGCACTGTGGGTCGATTTGTTTGCCTGCTGGCTCTGGCGGCCGTCGCTCTGAACGTCATTGCCACCTTTGCAGAATGCGGTCCGTATCAGTGCCCGGATAACCCGATAAGCTACTGGATATTCAGTTAACTTTTTGGCCGCTTTCTGCGCGGGCAAAAGGGTTACTCAGGTTGTGAATGGCGAAAGCATGAATGAACCGCTGTCCGCCCAACACGTCAGGCATCAGACCCATTCCGAGTAATCAAGATGACTTCCTTTGCAGCCTGCCCTGCAGATCGGCAGGCCGCTCTACGTAGAATCAGGCATACGCGCCTGACTGAATAAGGACATTTAAAAGTCTGGGCGTTTAGACGTCCAAAAGTTGACTTTCGACGCACATCACATTACTCTGCGCTCCTGTTCTCTATAACGATAAGTTGTCGCGTCATGCAAAACACAACATCCCGCTCGTCACACACAACTTCTTCCGCTCTGGCGTTATTACCGCTGGGCGTTTTTCTGTCGCTGTTTATCGGCGTTGGAACTTACCTGACATTTCAAGGTGTCGACTTTGCCTTTTATCAGTTGCCCGCGCCGATTGCGACGCTGCCGGCCATCATCATCGCGCTGCTGCTGAGTAAAGAGTCTCTCAATCGAGCCATCGAACAATTTCTGCGTGGTGTGGGTCACCAAGACATTATTGCGATGTGCATGATTTACTTGCTGGCCGGAGCCTTTGCCGCCGTTGCCAAAGCCTCAGGTGGCGTCGACGCAACCGTCAACCTCGGTTTGTCCCTGCTACCGACCAGCATGATCCTGCCAGGGATTTTTCTTATTTCGGCCTTTATCGCCACTGCCATGGGGACATCAATGGGCACCATCGCCGCCGTTGCTCCTGTCGCGCTGGGGATCGCCCAGTCGGCCGGTATGAGCCTGCCTCTGACCGCGGGAGTGGTGCTAAGCGGTGCGATGTTTGGCGACAACCTGTCTATCATCTCAGACACAACCATCGCAGCCACCCGTTCGCAGGGCTGCGAAATGAAAGATAAGTTCCGTGAGAACATTCGCATCGCCTTACCAGCGGCGATCTTCGCGTTGGTGTTGTTTGCGTTCAGCAGCAGTGCCACACAAACACCAGAGACAACCCCAATCGAATGGCTGAAAATTCTGCCTTACCTGACGATTTTGATTCTGGCCGTGTCCGGGCTGAATGTGTTTGTGGTGTTGTCGGTCGGCATTATGCTCGCCGGTGGTGTGAGCTTGCTATCCGTTGATCAGTACACATTGACCGATCTGGGTAAAGACATTTATACCGGCTTTGGCAACATGCAGGAAATTTTCCTGCTCTCCATGCTTATTGGTGGCTTAAGTGAGCTGATGCGTCAACAAGGTGGCCTCACGTTCCTGACTCAACTGGTCAGTCGCATCATTAATGTATTTGGTGCAAAACATTCGGCTCATGCAAATTCACGCGCCAGCGAAATGGGCATTGCGGGCCTAGTTTGTCTGACCAACACCTGCACTGCCAACAACACCGTCGCTATCATTGTGTCCGGCAGCGTTGCCCGCCAACTGGCAGAGGAAAACGATGTCAGTGCGCGTCGTTCAGCCAGCTTACTGGATATTTTCTCCTGCGTAACTCAAGGTGTACTGCCTTACGGCGCTCAGGTGCTGCTGCTCGGATCTGTATTCGGTTTATCACCATTGCAGGTAGTTGCTAACTCATACTATTGCTTTCTACTGGCGTTTGCAGCGTTGGTCGCTATTTTCCTCAAGCATCCTGCGCGTAAAACCGCTGCAGTAGCGGAGTCTCAATAGCGCCGATCTGGTGTGTTTTCTCCCCACTCCCGAAAACCACCGCTTGCGGTGGTTTTCTTTTTTTCAAGCATAGTCAACACCGCTTACTCCATGATTCACCAATCATTTCCAACACAACATTACATTTGGCTATAAAAAGGACACATTTTGAGCAGTAAATGGAATTTGACACCAACAAATTAGACTTCTAAGGTTTTTTATTAGTCCCACAACCATGGAGGTCATCAAAGTGAAACGCGCCAGTAACAGTTATCGTCTTCAGCTGATCAAAGAGGTCGCCACCCGACGGCAACAGCAGCTCTCTCATGACCCCATGGCAGACTACATCCACCAGCTTCTTGAAGATCGCCCTCAATTCGAACATCACACAGAGCAACATCGTTTTGCCGGCAATCATTTTGATGAACACGCCGGAGGCTGGGTCAGTGACAAGTGGGGGCTGAAGTAAGCCCTCTCACAATTAAGACTGACCGCAAAAATTCATCGGCCCGACATAAAAATGTCGGGCTTTTTCGTTGGATTAGCTCAGTCTGTTGGCAACAAAGGCTGTTGCTATCACGATATGTAATCAAATGCTATTAACTACGGCACACTCTTACTCTAATTGAGGATTTTAACAA
>NZ_WXWP01000070.1:0-5057 GCF_009904765.1 Vibrio sp. V39_P1S14PM300 | reverse complement strand
CCTTCGAACCCTTGTGAGGCCTTGCCCTGTCGACGAGGAGGCATTATAGAGATCGCCATCACGTTGGCAAGCGTTATTTTGAAAAAATTGCAAAAACAACGCTTAAACGATGAGATTTCAATCAAAGGCTTATTTATTCAACTTTACCCCACAAAAACCGACACCATATTCACAAAGTTATCCACAAAGAGTCTTTTTGGGCATAAAAAAAGGCCGCTTTCGCGGCCTTTATGAATGTCACGGTTATATCCCTGAGCCGTATTGCTCTCCATCATCTTCATGAAGACCACATTCACGCTTCAAGCCAAAGAAACGGGTTTCTTCTTCGCTCATCCCAGGTTCCCACTTTTTGGTGGTATGAGTATCACCTACCGACAAGTACCCTTCCTCCCACAATGGGTGATAGGACAAACCATTCTGCTCTAAATAGTAGTGGACATCTTTATTTGTCCAGTCAATCACAGGCAGGAACTTAAACACACCATTTTGGATCGAGAGCACAGGTAAATTCTGGCGCGACTTGGACTGTTCCCGTCGCAGTCCGGAAAACCAAGTACCAACATTCAGCTCAGTGAGAGCCCGACGCATCGGTTCCACTTTATTAAGCTTGTTGTACTTTTCTATCCCCTCTATACCCTGTTCCCATAATTTACCGTAGCGCGCTTCTTGCCATGCCGGACTTTGCTCACTGCGGTAGATTTTGAGATTCAGCCCCAGCTTAGCTGTCAGCTCATCGATAAAGCGATAAGTTTGTGGGAACAGGTACCCGGTATCGGTCAGAATCACCGGAATATCGGCTTTTACGTTAGACACTAAATGCAGCATTACAGCAGCCTGAATACCAAAGCTGGACGACACTGCGTGCTGCCCCTCCAGATTATCAAGCGCCCACGCTACTCTTTGTTCTGCCGTCAATTGTTCAAGCTGCATATTGATTTCGGCCAAACGGAGCGTTTGCTCGGTTTTGGTCAGTGTCAACAGCTCACTTAACTGAGGCTTAGTTGCAACTGAATCAAGCATGGAAATCCCTCTTTGAATTGACCACTTCTTCAATAATGCCGGCCCGAATGGTGAAATCACCAAAACCTTCGCCCGGATTGCGCTCTTGAGCCCAACGTCCAACTAAGGCGTCAATATCGGTCAGAATTTGTTGATCGGTGATGTTCTCTTTATACATCTTCGGAATTCGAGTCCCGGCACGGTTACCACCAAGGTGAAGGTTATAACGGCCAGGCGCTTTACCCACTAATCCAATTTCCGCCAACATCGCTCGACCGCAGCCATTGGGACACCCCGTTACCCGAAGAATGATGTTGTCTTCTTTGGGTAACTCGTGTTTTTCAAGAATCTCTTCTACCTGAGTAACAAACTCCGGCAGGAAACGTTCGGCTTCCGCCATCGCAAGCGGGCAAGTTGGGAAAGCGACACAAGCCATGGAGTTTTTGCGCTGCTCACTGACACTGGCATCCATCAACCCGTGCTCCAGCGCAATCTGTTCAATCTGCGCTTTTTGTTCGGCAGGCACTCCAGCCACAATCAGATTCTGGTTGGCCGTCATACGGAAATCGCCGTGGTGAATTTTAGCGATTTCAGCCACACCCGATTTTAGCGGTTTCCCCGGATAATCAAGCAGGCGTCCATTTTCAATAAACAGAGTCAGGTGATGTTTACCATCGATCCCTTCAACCCACCCGACACGGTCGCCACGTTCCGTGAATTCATAAGGACGACTGGCTTCAAACGTAACACCGGCACGCTTTTCTACTTCCGCCTTAAACACATCGCTACCAACACGGTCTAGGGTGTATTTGGTTTTCGCATTCTTACGATTAGAGCGGTTACCCCAGTCACGTTGAGTGGTCACAACCGCCGCCGCCACATCGAGTGTCTTCTCCAATGGGATGAAGCCAAAGTCATCGGCGCGACGCGGATAAGTCGAAGTATCGCCGTGCGTCATAGCCAAACCACCGCCAACCAGGACATTAAAGCCCACCAGCTTGCCGTTATCAGCTATAGCGACAAAGTTTAGATCGTTCGCGTGCACGTCAACATCATTCTGCGGCGGGATCATCACCGTCGTTTTGAATTTACGCGGCAAATAATTGCTGCCTAGGATCGGCTCTTCATCGGTGGTTTCCACTTTCTCACCGTCAAGCCAGATCTCTGCGTACGCTCTTGTCTTGGGTAATAGATGCTCACTGATCTTAGCGGCCCACTCATAGGCTTCTTGATGCAATTCAGACTCAACCGGGTTACTGGTACACAGCACGTTGCGGTTGACGTCGCCGGCCGTCGCAATCGAATCGATACCGATGCTGTTCAGCGTCTGATGCATCAGTTTGATATCGGGTTTCAGCACCCCATGAAACTGGAACGTTTGTCGAGTCGTAAGGCGAATACTGCCGTACAGAGAGTGCTCGGAGGCAAACTTGTCAATGGCCAGCCACTGTTTAGGCTGAATGATGCCACCCGGCATACGCGCGCGCAGCATGACATTGTGCAGCGGTTCCAATTTCTGCTTAGCCCGCTCGTTGCGAATATCCCGGTCATCCTGCTGATACATACCGTGAAAACGAATCAGTTGGAAGTTATCCGCAGTAAAGCCGCCCGTAATACGATCCTGCAGATCTTGCTCGATCGTACCGCGTAAAAAGTTGCTTTCTCTTTTTAGACGCTCGTTATCAGAAAGTGGCCCTAACTCTTCGCCTAATACAACCTGCTTCTCACTCATTAGTACACATCCCTTTGATAACGTTTCGCTTTACGGAGATCATTGATAAATTCTTCAGCATCATCACGTGACATTTTGCCTTGCTGTTCCACCACTTCGACCAAGGCTTCATGCACATCTTTCGCCATACGAGTCGCGTCGCCACACACATAAAGGTAAGCGCCATCCTGAATCCACTGCCAAACCTGTTCGGCGTGTTCCAGAATACGGTGTTGTACATAAACCTTTTCCTGCTGATCACGGCTGAACGCAACATCAAGACGACTCAGGACGCCAGACTTGAGGTACTTCTGCCATTCCACCTGATAGAGGAAATCTTGTGTAAAGGTGCGGTCACCGAAGAACAACCAGTTTTTACCATTGGCATCGCGATTGTCCCGCTCCTGGATAAAACTACGGAAAGGGGCGATGCCCGTACCCGGACCGATCATGATCACGGGCGCATCATCACTCGCCGGCAGTTTGAAGTTGTTGTTGTTTTCGATAAACACTTTAACTTCACCGCCCTCTTCCAGACGACGGGCCAGGAAACCGGAGGCACCACCAAGGCGCTCTTCCCCACTGTGATCGTATTCCACCACGCCCAAAGTCAGGTGCACTTCCTCTTCCACTTCAGTCTGACTGGAAGCAATCGAGTACAAGCGCGGAGTCAAGCGGCGCAACAAACCAATCAATGCCTCAGCGCTGAGCTTGGTTTTCTTCTCACTGAGCACATCCACAATCTGAGTGTTGGTTGCGTAGGCCCGCAGTTTATCTTTATCTTCCAACAGCTTGAGCAGCTTTTTGCTGCCAGACAGCTCAGCAAACTTTGTCACCAACTGAGGGTTGGCAGCGGTAATTTCAAACTTGCTCACTAGCGCGCTGTGCAGGGACAAGCTTTCGCCATCGACATCCACACTTTCCACGCCGGACAGACCAACCGCTGCCGCTACAGCATTGGCTAGCTCCGAGCTGTTTTCATACCAAACGCCAAGTGCATCGCCCGGTTGATAACTCAGGCCAGAGCCATCCAGATCAATTTCGATATGGCGTACGTCTTTCCCCGAGTCGCGGCCAGTAATTTTCTGATTGGTCAGCAGCGTTGCGGTATATGGGTTCTGTTTGTTGTATTGAGAAGGGGTCGCAGCGCTCAGCCCTACCGGAAGCTGAACAATTTCTGCTTCGGTCGATGCCAGGGCCTGTTTAACTTGTTCCAACGCCTTCTGGCGCCATTCGGCTGCCGGAACATCGTAGTCGACATCACAATCAATGCGATCGATAAAGGCGGTAGCGCCAAGCTTGGACAGATAGGTATCAAAGTCTTTACCTGTCTGGCAGAAGAATTCGTAGCTAGAGTCACCCAGCCCAATCACGCCGTATTGCAGATTCGGCAGTTTCGGCGCTTTTTTTGACTGCAGGAATTCGTGCAGTTCAATCGCGTTATCCGGTGCTTCGCCTTCACCGTTGGTAGACGCGACGATGATGACATGGGTCTCTTTCGCCAGGTTCTTTCCTTTGTAATCGCTGGCATCAAACAACTCAACCTGGATTCCGGCTGACTTGGCTTCCTGTTCCAGCGCTTCAGCCACTCCTTTGGCATTACCCGTTTGCGAAGCGAATATAATGGTGAGTTTTCCTGCCGGCTTAGCCGATACAGCAGCCGCCGCCTGAGCGATTGGTGCTGCAGCTGCTGCAGGTTGTGACTGGCTTAACCCCCAGAAGTAACCACTTACCCAGGCAAGTTGCTGTGGAGAGAGTTCAGACACGGTATGCTGCAACTGACTGAGCTGCTGATCATTCAGCGGGCTGGCGATAGCTGGCAGTTCTTGTAGTTTCGTGTTTCCGTTAGAAGACATTGTCACGACATCCCTATTCATTGCGTGACGATAGATTAACCACTGAGGCTAATAACAAGAAAGAATAGAAGAGAATGTTTTATAACTTTTGGGTGTAAAGAACGGGCATTAATTGGCCGGGTGATTACTTGGCTTCCACCCTGACCTGCTTAAAGCCCACCGCCATCGCAGATTTGGACGCCATATCCAGATCCACATAATGACACTCTTCACCATGAGCGTCCGTCAAAGGGACGAAGCCACCACGCTCATGTCTAAACTCCACGATCCAAGTCCCTTCTTCACTGGAAGGTTCAATGATCGCCTCAACCAACTTGTTGTCGCGGTAGAGGTTTCTTAATTCGGCCAACGTCATCGCAATCCCTGCTTTATAGTCATACAGATCGGTTCACACTAATCATGGTTTATTCCTGACAAAACTGCCAACTGCGCTTTTATTGATATACTTATATGGTATAAAAAAACACCACTTATTCTGTGGTGTTTTAAGA
>NZ_WXWP01000389.1:0-5058 GCF_009904765.1 Vibrio sp. V39_P1S14PM300 | reverse complement strand
GCTTTCAGGGTGTAATGTTGTAGCCGGTCGGCGTACTGCTGTACCACCGCCTGCAGTGCGATTTGGCGTTCTTTTCTGGGTAAGACAAGCTTTTCGCAAAATTGCTCAAAATAAACATCAAAGTGAGGTGTGTCACGGGTATCGTCACGCAGGCCAAACAGCAGATAGACTGGCGCTTTAAGCACGGCCGCGAGCATAAAAGGGCCTTGTGGGAAGGGCGCCGGTTTGCCAAGGAAGTCTGCCCATACCGAGCGACTCTCCTTGCTGGTGGAGGTTCGATCGCCAACAATCACTACCCATTCACCTTGTTCGATTTTCTGCTGGAGTAGAATCGCAGTGTCCGGCCCCATGGAGCTGACCTGAATCAGGTTGAGCTCAGAGTTGGGGTTAACGGCTTTCATCACCCGGTTGAAGCGCTCTGCGTGCTCGGTGAACACCAGAGCATTGATTTTGACTTGCGAATGGCGTCTTCCTAGTGCCCGGCACAGCTCCAGATTGCCCAGATGAGAGCCGAGGATCACCAGGCCTTCCTGACGCTCAACCATGGCATCGAAGTGCTCCTGACCATGAATGGTCAGGTTGTCGGCCGAAAAATCCCCCTTCCACGCGGCCAGTTTATCCAGCATGGTATGGCCGAAAGACAGCAGATGGTGATAGCTATCCAGTGGCTGTGGCAGCGTGATGTTGTGTTGCTGTCCGTAGTGGCGCAATTGTGCCAGATACTGTTCAGAGGCCTGTCTGGCTTGCTTGCCCGTCAGGTGGTAGTAGCGGATGACGCCTTGGAGGATCAGGTTAAAGGTGCGTCGTCCCAGCAAGGCATACACGGCCAGCATGACTTTAATGCCGGCTATGGTGCCGCGTTCTCGGCGTCGTGACCAGTGCGGGCTGCCATCAGTTGCATCATGGCGATGGCGTGCCAGTAAACGAGGTATGCGTGGCAGCATGCCGAAAAACAGCCGGGTATGCATCCAGCTGATTTTGACGTTGTCCCACAGCGCGTCGAAGTGCGAAATACCGCCCTGAGGGTAGATGACCCGGGTATCGACGAAATCGATCTCTGTGCCTTCCCAATACATGCGCACCAGGATTTCGATGTCAAAATCCATCCGGCTGCCAATCCGGTAACGGTCCAGCACCTGAACGGTTTGATTGACCGGATAGCAGCGAAACCCACACATGCTGTCTTTGATCGACAGTGACAGCGTCTCTATCCAGACCCAAATATGGGTCGCGTAGCGGCCATACAGACGCGCTTTGGGCACGCTGTCATCATACACCGGCTGGCCGGAAATCAGATGCTCTGGGTGACGCCGGGCGGCATCTATCAGCTTTGGCAGGGCTTCGATATCGTGCTGGCCATCGGCGTCGATTTGAATCACATGGGTAAAGCCGAGCGCTTGTGCCTGACGGATCCCTGCCATCACAGCGCCGCCTTTTCCCTGGTTTGTTATCAGGGGTAATAGGTGGACGTTCTCACGCTCGGCTACGTGTTTCAGAGCCTGTTGAGTTGGGAGATTGCTGCCATCGTCGACGAGTAAAATGGGGTAACAAAAAGGCTCGAGCGACGTCACGACCGCAGCGACTGTGCTGCCGTGGTTGTAACAGGGAATCACAAAGCAGGGCAGAAACTCACTCACTTGGCGCTCCCAGTTTCATTTTCCCCGACGAGTGCACAATCTCTTCGCCGCCTCGGGTCGATGTGTAACGGAAGGTCAGTTTTTGCCGTGCCTCATCCCAGTGGAGCGTCAGACACACCGTCATATCGGGCAGAATCGGTTCTTGAAACTTGATCACTTCCATTCCTTTAAATGCACTCGGCGTTGCCAGACATTGCATCGCGTAATGCAGGGCCCAGTCGATCTGAGTGACCCCGGGCAGCAGAGGAAAGTGGTTAAAGTGACCACGGAAATCGAGAATGTCGGCGTCAGCCCGCAGCGTTAGGGTCGCGGCAGGCGGTTGAATGTCTGTACTGATGATAGTGGGTTTTCTTTGAACCATAACTGTTTGGCGGTTAGCTCTCTCGAAAAAGGTGTTCAATGTCGGCAATTTGCCGTTTGCCCTGGCTGTTGAGCGGAATACTGTCCACGATTCTGAAACGGCGCGGGACGGCGATGGGTTCCAGCCAGCGACGCAACTGAGCGCGCAGAGCCAGCCAGAATTTACCTTTGCCGAGCGTGTTGAGGTCGTGTTGTCCGGCTTCGGACAGCACAATCACCGAGACCAGTGTCAGCCGTTCGCCTTCTTGCATCGGTATGACCACGGCCTCACTGACGCCATCCAATTGCTCGACTCGTTGTTCGACTTCCGTCAGCGACACCCGTTTTTCTTCGATTTTAATGATACGGTCGGTGCGACCACGCAGTTCAAACGTCACTGTATCATGGAAATAACATTCGTCGGCGGTCTGATACCAGTGGTGCGGGTCAATATGCGGTGAGCGCAGCCGCAGGCAGCGTTCGCTGTTGAGTTCCGCCTGGACGCCCGGGAACAGCCTCCACGGCTGGCTGGCGGTGAATTGCTGGCGGTGGGCGATGCCTCCGGTTTCGGTACTGCCATACACTTCCTGCGGGTAATGACCGAACAGGCGCCTGGCATGTTCGGCAGCCGCATTCGACAACGGCCCTCCAGAGGAAAACAGCTGACGCAGCGGTTGGGCATGATGTTCTTCACTCAGACGTTTCAGCAGCGCCGGGCTGCTGACCAGGGTGGTCTGTTCGTTGGCATGGGCAATGACCTGCTCAGGAAATTCCAGATTAAATGCAGCAAAAGCGCGTCCAGCGCACAATGGCCACAGCAAACGGAACAGCAAGCCATAAATGTGCTGGTGTGAAACGGTGCTCTCAATGCGAGTGCCGTGCAGCGTGGCTCCCCACAGCGACTGTAAAATCGTAATTTCAACATCCAGCTGTTTCAGGCTCTTGTGAATCGCTTTCGGCGTACCACTGGAGCCGGAAGTAAACAGCACCAGTTGGAGCTCTTCCAGTGCAAGCCTGGGCCAGTTTGGCGCGGCTTGGTTTTGTTGGATCGCGATCTCGAACGCGTCAGTCTGAGCCGGAATGCTCAGACTGGCATCGTGCAGCATTAAGTCGAATTGTGCTGACAATTCCTCTAGAGCCGCGGGTTGGCTGTTCCCCGGCAGAACCAGCGTTTTCCCTGCATACGCACAGGCAAGGAATCCCACCGCAAAGCGGTAGCTGTCATCGCAGCACAGGGCAATCCGTTGAGCAGAATGGGTGCTCAATCGATTGTGAAGAGCGGCGACATCCTGATTCAGTGTCTGCCAGTCGTATACCTGACCGGAAGCAAACGCCACCGGCCAGTCTGCGGGCCGCGCACGGCTGAGCAAATCGGCTAAGGAGTGAAAGGTCACATCAATGGTGCTCATGGTTGTTTGGGATCCTTACGTACGACTTGTCTGATGATCCATTCGAGGGCGAACAGGCCGCCTGCCAGCAGGTAACTGATCAGGCCGTTATACACTGTCCAGACTTCGAGTGGCTGAAAACAGGTATACAGCGCGATGCCGCCGTTAACGATAAAGAACCCGCACCAGACTTTGGTCACCTTGCGGGTATAGGCGACACCGCTGGCTGGCAGGTTGGGTTCCTGCAGGCGGGCCAGTCGTTCAATCAAAGTTTGGGGTTGTTTCAGACTTAAGGCAAAAACGGCGAGCATACAGGCATTGACCACCACCGGATAAAACGTTAGCCAGCCATGCTGTTTAAACACCACTCCCAGCGTGATCAACATGATGCCAGTGAGGCCGCTGATCCAGCCGAGTTGTCTGAGCGCTTTCAGTTTGGCCTGACCGGCAGCCAGGATTCGGATCACAAACATGGTGATCAGCATCAGCGCCATGACGCTCAGACCAAACTTATCAATGCCGAAATAAACGGCAAACGGATACGCAAGCAGGACAATTGCAGACAAGGCTGTCAGCAATTGACGCATCAGTTGTCCTTGAGCAGCTCTGTCACGGCGTTGACGACATCGTCAACGGTGCGAACGGTGCTGAACTCAGCCGGTTTGATTTTTTTTCCGGTTACGTTCTGTAGGTGCACCACCAGATCCACAGCATCAATGCTGTCCAGATCGAGATCCTGATACAGGTGAGCGTCCGGGGTGATGTCCGCGGTGTCAATTTCAAACAGCTCTACCAGAGCGCTTTGTACTTGTTGAAATACTTGTTCTTTGTTTACGTCAGTCATAATGCTACCTGTGAATTACTCACCGGTTTGAGAGGAAATGTACTTAGCCAGATTTGCCACAGACGCGAAATGCTCGCGCGTGTTGGCATCATCGGAGTCAATCACAATGTTAAAGCGTTTCTTGATCGCCAGACCAAGCTCGAGTGCATCAATAGAATCCAGACCCAGGCCGTCACCAAAAAGTGGGGCGTCAGTCTCAATATCCTCGATAGTAAGATCTTCAAGGTTCAGAGCGTCAATAATTAATTGTTTGATTTCGTTATGTAATTTTTCCACTGGGACCTGCTTATAACTATGGGGTTTCTGGAAATAAAGTGTCCGACAGGTGGCGCTGTAAATGACGCGCCGCCACTGTTGGGCTGGTAGTTTGCTCTATAAACGGTTTCACCTCAACTTTCTCCTTTACTTCTATGTGGAAAAAAGGCCGGGTCGGTGGCACCTGATACCATTTTTTTTCTTTGGTCAGAAAACTCGGTGTAACGCTAATGTGCACTATACGCAGATCGCGTTGTGTCCGCACCGCGATCTGGGCCGCACCACGCTGCAGTTTAGAGTCCTGGCCTGGTGTCGTGCGCGTACCCTCGGGAAACACTAGTAGTACGTTACCCTGAGCGAAGCGTTGTTCACACAAAGTCAGCAGATCGTCTGGCGCTTCGTTTGGAATGTAACCGGCGGCCTTAACGATATGTTTCATGAATGGGTTTGACCAAATTGCCGCTTTCACCAGGCAATCGCATTGCTTCAATTGCGAGGCGATCAAAACATAATCAATCAGGCTGGGATGATTGGCGACAATTAAGCAGCCGGTGTCACTGGCTAATACATCGGCACCCGTAATTTGATAATTAAT
>NZ_WXWP01000068.1:0-5087 GCF_009904765.1 Vibrio sp. V39_P1S14PM300 | reverse complement strand
GGCAAGGTGTTCGTATCTAATACAAAGGTAAAGTTGTAGTGCACATTTCTCGTCGAAAATTCTTACAAATGACCGGAGCGGGCCTCGTTGTGGCCGCATGTGCTCCGAGTGTGGCAAACGCTTCTCCTGTCGCTAAATCTCGTTCTCTGGCGATGAACAACCTCCATACCGGAGAGATGCTGGAAGCATGCTATTTTGATGGCCTCTCATACGTGAAGCCGGAGCTGGCGAAACTGAATCACATTTGCCGTGATTTTCGTCGCAACGAGATCCATCCGATGGATAAGCGTTTGTTTGACCATATTTCTAAAATTCAGTCTTTACTCGGTAGCGACGCAGAGGTCATGATCATCTCTGGTTACCGTTCTCCTGCAACCAATAAAATGCTGCGGTCGCGATCCAATGGTGTGGCACGGAAAAGTTATCATATGAGCGGTCAGGCGATCGATTTTCGTCTGGATGGTGTGAGCCTGAAACGTATTCGCGATGCGGCCATGGATCTTAAGATGGGTGGTGTCGGTTATTATCCGAGAAGTGAATTCGTCCATATTGATACTGGCCCCGTGCGCAGTTGGCGTGGTTGATTGGTTGTAAAATACGATTGGCGGTGTCATAGTTCGACCAGTTTCGATTTTGCGAATAAGGTTTAACAATGACTCTTAAATATCAGGTTGTTCCAGTCACCTCTTTTTCTCAGAACTGTTCCATCGTTTGGTGTGATGAGACGATGAAAGGCATCGTGATTGATCCCGGTGGTGACGTGAAACAGTTGGCTGCGCTGATCAAAGAGTTGGGTATCGACGTGGTACGTCTGGTGTTGACACACGGCCATCTTGATCACGTCGGTGGCACTGAGCCTCTTGCGGCCGCTCTGGGTGGTGTCGAGATTGTCGGCCCGCATAAAGACGACAACTTTTGGCTACAAGGGCTGGAAGGTCAGAGCCAGATGTTTGGTTTTCCGCATACTGATGCATTTGAGCCGAACCAGTGGCTGAATGATGGCGATCAGTTGCAGTTCGGTCATCAGGTGCTGGACGTGTTCCATACACCAGGCCACACTCCGGGACACGTGGTTCTGTTTAGCAAAGAAGCTAAGTTGGCGTTTGTCGGTGACGTACTGTTTAACGGCAGCATTGGCCGCACGGATTTTCCAAGAGGGGACTTCAATACGCTGATCCACTCCATCAAATCTAAATTGTGGCCATTGGGTAATGACGTGCGATTTGTACCCGGTCACGGTCCGGAGTCGACTTTCGGTCATGAGCGCAAAACCAATCCGTTTGTTGCCGACGAGATGCCGCTTTACTGAACCTGGATATCGAGCGGGCTAATTGCTCTGCTGCAACGGTTCTGGCTCGGCGGCCGCGAGATAACGCCGGGTCAGGCCGACAAACTCTTCTGCGCTTCGGTCCAAATCCGAAGCGGCGATGAACACATCGTAGTCATAATATTTTCTCTGATAACGCATGCGGTTGGCCAGCATAGCCAACAAGCCAGAAAATTCCTGGCCACTCTGATCGTGGTATGGGTTTGAATCCAGTACCATGTCCTCAAACTGAGTTTCCTGGTTTCTTTGACGAGCCCCCAGGTATAACAGTGCGCGCTGACCAAGCAGTACCTCAGTCGCAATACGCGGACAAACGGCGTTCAGGTAAGGGGTATAATCTTTTAGTTTGATGCCAACCCATGGTAGCGGTTGTTGCCAACCTTGATTGTCATAATGAACGATGCCTATCTTACTGATGTTCGTCCATTTCACTACCCAGCCACCTTTAAACAGGTGTTGCTGAAAGTGGGTCGGGGTCAGCGTGTAAGACACCGTGCTTTTTTTGACCAACAGATAGCCAAACCCCAGCAGTGCCAGTACGGCCAGAACAGATAAGACCGCCTGTGGCCAGCCCGGTGCATAGCTGATTAAATACGCGGCACCGAACATCGCTACCAGTGCCACCAGTTTGGTCACGGGTGAGTTAAGTCGCAGTGGCTGGTTGGTTAAATGAATCGTCTGCATACCGGCTCCGCAGTTGGAGAACTTACCTCTGTGTATATACTCAGTACTTTTTAGAAAGTTCATTATAGCTACTGTTTAAATTGTAGTCATACGTTGTGAGTACGCGCATTTTTAGCCCATAAACGCGGAGTTACCCTACAAATCACTTCGGAATTTTGGTATAAAACGCGCTTCGAATTTTCACCACTGCGCCTGATGCAGTGAAATGGAGAAATACTCACATGAGACTTGCTCATAAGCGTAAGGTGCAGATGAAACTGCAAAAGCGCATTAAAGCGGCGGTTGCTAATCTAGAAGCACCAAAGAAGGCGAAACCTGTAGCTGAGAAAAAAGTCGCTGCGAAACCAGCAGTAGAAAAAGCAGTAGCCGCGCCAAAATCCGTAGAGGTTGCTCTGACTCCTAAGCAACAACAGGTTCTGGACATCGTTGCTGCGAACGCAGAAGGCATCAATCCAAAAGGGATTGGTCTTGCTGCAGGCCAAGAAGAATCCAAAGCGGCTTCTTGGGCGACAGGCGCACTGAAAAAACTACTGGAAGAAAACCTGGTAGCAAAAGAGCAGCTTGCAGGTAACAAAGTTATCTACAAAACGCTTTAAATCCAGTTCGGATTAACCGGAAAAAGCCCCGTTTATCGGGGCTTTTTCTGTTTCGAGCATCACAAAATCGCGTGCTCAGGGTAGTAAGTGCGTATTTTGCAATTGTTGGTGCAGCCAGTTTTGGGCTGGGTCGTTGAGGCTCTGCTTATTCCACACCAAACTATAGGCGACATGACCATAGTCAAACGGCAGGTTCTTCTGGATCAGACTGCGTGTCTGACAGGCAACATTGGCCCAGCGTTTCGAACAGGTGAATAGATAGGGCATGTGCTGACACATAATCGCCGCTGCGCCGAAATCTGCTACGGAGAGTGCGATGTCGCGAGCCCGGTGATGTTGCGCCAATTGCTGCTCAAAGAATGGTCGCGACAGCTCGCGATCGTGGACCCCAACGTGTTGATAGCTGAGGTAGCTATCGATGGTGAGAGCGGTGTCTGCCAACGGGTGTGCGGCGTTCATCAGGCAAACCATTTCATCATCCAGAATCACCTTCCACACCAAGTCTTTAATATGCGTCGGCGGCTGACTGATGTCATGCGGCAGAATAATAAAATCCGCCTGACCGCGTAACAAGGCCTCAAAACCGAGCTGCTCTTTCGCATATAAGTTGAGCCGGCATGCGCCGTTCAGTTGCTCGGCAATGTGGCTCAACAACGGGGCAAACAATTCGACACTGCTGCCTCGCATGCCAATCGCAAAATCTCCGCTGTACTGTTGAGGGTCAAACTCGCCATGATGCAGCACGCCGTTCATGCTGGAGAGAATACCGTGCACAGTCGGTCCCATACTGAGCGCAAAGGGCGTAGGAACCAAGCGCGTACCATCGCGATAGAATAACTCATCTTTCAACAATGAACGTAGCTGTGACAACACTTTGCTAATACCGGATGGACTGGCGCACAACTGCTGAGCGGTTGCGGTCACACTGTGGGTGTTGAGCAATACATGAAACACCGTGAGGTGCTTCAGGCTAATCCTTGAAAGGGCGATGTAATCCATAGTTATTATTGTCCGGAGTGTCCGTCGCCGTTAGGCAAGTCATTGAGATATCTCTATTTTACACAGATTCCTACGCATAAAGCTGCGTGTTCTGCGAAATATTTTGTTCTATGACATAGTTTTTAGCTATTAAAGCGATAGGTTTAAACGGTTTTATCTATTTTGTCTGCTTTCGTAGAATAACCCCATCAAAGAGATCACCATCTCGAACGAATTTTTAAATAGGTTACTTAAGGAGAGTTTTATGTCTAGCCAAACAAATCTTATCGGTCTTGATAGTAATAAAGCACAAGAGCTGGCAGCTGAACTGAACCAACTTCTTGCTCTCTACCAAGTTCTGTACATGAATACCCGCGGTTACCATTGGAACATCAAAGGTCAGCAGTTCTTCGAATTGCACGTTAAATTTGAAGAAATCTACACCGATCTGCAAACCAAGATCGATGAACTGGCAGAACGTATCCTGACTCTGGGATTTACACCCGATCACAGCTTCAGCCGTTATTTGGAAAACAGTGCGATTACCGAACATAAAAACGCCACTAGCGGTACTGAATGTGTGGAAGGTTTAGTGAATGGCTTCAGCGTATTGCTGGGCAAAGAGCGTGAGATCCTGGAACAGGCAGGAAACGCTGATGATGAAGGTACAGCAGCTCTGATGGGCGATTACATTCGCGAACAGGAAAAACTGATGTGGATGTTGAACGCGTATCTTCAATAAGCGCCCTGCTTCCTCAAAGACAATTTGTTCCATTTTATCTCTAAAGCACTTGTCCTTGTTTCGCCGCACTTTACGTGCGGCTTTTTTTATCTGCGATTTTAACCTAGTTGGTACGGTATCGTGCTGAAAGTCTTAGTTGTCGTCATTGCCCTTTAAGCGTTATGACGCCTCGCGCTTCTTGTTATCAGAGTGGGTACAAGGTTAGACCTCGACGTGTTCCAGAGCGATTCGCACTGAGCTCCAACTCTGGATCAGGTACAGAGATGGTATCCCTATCTGCTTTTCTTGAGGGGATGGGTAACTTGCGGTTTTGAATGCCAGAAAAAATAAAAACCGAAATAACTATCTATTATCCCCACACAGTGTATAGTGACTGCAGCTCAAACAGCGAGCTATTAATGATATATTTAGTTCAAGATCTTCTCAGTTTCCTTTCGATTCAGTTCGTCATATCTATCCTGCGATACCTTTTTCTTCATTCCAGATTTAGTAGCTTTCATTTTTAACTTATCAATGTATCGAGAGATATATATGTCAAATAAAACAACTGGTTCAGTAAAATGGTTTAACGAGTCAAAAGGCTTTGGTTTTATCACTCCAGACAATGGTGGCGCAGATGTGTTTGTTCATTTCAACGCTATTGTGTCAGAGGGCTTCAAAACGCTAGCTGAAGGCCAAAAAGTAAGCTTTACCGTAGAGCAGGGCAACAAAGGCCCACAAGCTGCGGCCGTTACTTTCGCGTAACCAACACTGTATAGCG
>NZ_WXWP01000191.1:0-5092 GCF_009904765.1 Vibrio sp. V39_P1S14PM300 | reverse complement strand
ATAAAGAGAAAGAAGCATGGATATTATTGATATTTTACGCGGCCTGTTAGCCCCTCAAGAGTGGTCCGAACTGCTCAACAATTATAAAAAGCGCAAGCCGGTCCCAATGCGCATCCGCAAGAAAGTGTTCGGGGATGCGGTGTTTTACCCGAGCGTGCGCATTCCCTGGAATGTGCTCAAAGAAACCCTGTCCAACATTCCTGTCGTGCGCCGGGGCACCAAGGCGTATCAACTCGGTGGTGACGACTTAGAAACGCAATCTATCGAGCCGCAAGGCTTTTCGACCGTCTCACACATCTCGGCATCGGAGCTGAACAACCTGAAGGCTTTGGGGCTAAAGAACATTCAAAAGTTTTTTGACATGCTCCAGTTTGGCGTGATGCGTAAGATTGAAGTGTCCACCGAAGCGCTGTGCGCACAATCCCTGACCGGCAAGATTGCATATCCCATGAAGACCGCAGACGGCGCTCTGGAGCTGTTTGAAGTGGATTATGGTGAAACATTGCGCTACCGATTTGACACGTCACTCCTGGCACCAGAGGCCTCCATTGAACACGTGTACACCGCGTTGCAAGAGATGGATGAAGCCATTCAGGCCAAAGGCTATGGTGCCAACATTGAAGTGCTGTGTGGCAAAACGCTGTTTGCCCGTATTGTCACGCTGGCGGGTAAGAACCTGTCCAACGTGCTGGATGTGAAAGTCAGCAAAGGTCAGGTCAATGTTGGGGGCTACGTCATTACCTCTGAAAACGGCTCTTACGAAACCATGGTGGGCGGTGTCAAAACACGGGTAAAAACGGTGGATGATGACAAGATGGTGATGATTGACCTTGATGCGGGTCACACCCCTTACTATGCCGCACTGGACGACCTGGACGCCGGTCTTCAGGCATTGCCGTTCTTCTCCAAAGTGAAGAAAGTCGATGACCCATCAGGGGCCGATGTGTACACCATGTCAAAGCCTTTACCGGCTGTCGTCGTGGATGCGATTTGCTGGGTCGATGATGCGCTGGCTCCGGTCGCGTAGGTCCCCCCATGACGATGACCCTGACGCAGTTAAGAGCGATGGTTACTATCCAGGGCGTATCAGACGCCCTGGATGAGCAAATCTACGCCTCCTTAACGTACAACGATGAAAAAAACGCGCAAACCGCCTGTCAATCGGCCGCCCGTTGGTGCTATGCCTATCTGGGTCAAAAGAATGCGTTGACTCGCCTCTACAGTGACGATGACAAGGAAGTGCTGACGGAAGCCATGACGCAGATGGCCATTTATGAACTCGGTGAAATCAGCGAGTTTGATTTTGACGATCGCAAAGTCGAAGCCATCGCGTTACTCCATTCATTGCTTGGTCTTAATAACGGCGCTGAACAGGGCGCTCAATACACAGGAGCTGCGATTGCCCGTGATAAAGAATCTCACCTTGTCGTCCCTTATCGCTCGGCTTCCCACCGACGTTATCGTTAATCACTACCCATTGCCGACCGAGTTGGGCAACGCGCGTTACCAAAGCAGTAACTACTATTTTGGGGCCATTCGCGCCATGCTGCTTGATGAAGAGGTGGCGTCCGATATTGAGATGCGTCATGCCACCGCGATGACCGTGCCTTACGTGATTGAAGGCTCTGCCAATGACGTTGCATTTTACAACGATGTGATGGCGGACTTCGATTTAGAAACGCTGATGGAGCAGATGCTGGGGGCGACGGAGTTTGGCTTTATGCCGGTAGAGCTGATTTGGGAGAAAGGCGGCTCGCAGCTTGTCCTCACCGATTCTGAGCCCAAACGTCCTGAAGACTTTCGTCTATTAAAAGATGGCACCTTGGTGTACAGCGCGGTGGACTACACCGCAAGAACACCGGTGACAGGTAAAGTCATCCCCGTTCTGCGCAATGCGACCACTGAGCGTCCGTACGGTGAAACCATCTTAGAATCGGTCTGGCCCATTTGGCAAAGTAAGTGGATAAGCTGGGCCAACATTGAGCGTCTGGGGGAGAAATACGCCATTCCTACGGCCATTGCCCTGGCTGAAAACGCGAACGGTGATAACGATTTACAGAAAATAGCAGACTCACTGGCGCCTGTGATGAACGGCGATGCTGTGGCACTGTCTGGCGTGAAAGAGATTGTTGCGCTCGATGCGAATGGCAAGGTGGACGAGCTGCTGCGCACCATTGAATACATCGACAACAAAATCTCCAAGCGCATCACAGGGCAGACTCTCACCGGTGGCAATCAAAAGTACGGCTCTCGCTCATTGGGTGAGGTCCATGAACGGGCCGCCATGCGCGTCTCTAAACGCGATGCCCGCATGGTGCATAAGACGCTCAACGAGACGCTGTTTAAGTGGATTTTTCTGGCTAACGGCCGTGAGGGGAGCATCAAAGTCCGGGTGGATGAAGACGCTTACAAAGCGATGCTGGAATCGGCTCTGGCAAATGGCTCAGGTATGGAGCCGGTTCAACCGCTTTCCCCCCTGACCTTATCAGACGCCCCAGGAAAGCACCTATGTCTGCTTTAACTCACCTTGACCAGAAAGAAACCGACAACCTCATCAAATTGCAGCGCCTCGAAAATGAGGCGCTTTCCTTCACCGTCAAAAGCCTTTCAAGGGAGCTGGAAGCAGCGTTCAAGGCGCATTCAACCCCTGATGACATCGATATCACTCAGGTCACCCACCCGTACACCAACATTTACGCCGCATCGATGATGGTCAGTTGGTTGCTGGGTCAAGCGCATGTTCAAAACGCCATCACTGAAGCAGAAGATAAGCCCGTCGAGCTGACCTATGCGCCCATTTACCTCGCGGTGGATGATGTGCCTTTTCAGGAAGCGATGGATGCACTCAAAGTGATGCTACCGACCGATACCAAAGAGTATCGTCAGATGGAAGCGGCCATGAAGCTGCGTGCATTCACGGTGGCGAACGTCTCCAGTATTGATGCGGTCAATCGCGTGAAGAAACGCTATGAAGACGCACTGGAAAGCGGCGCTTATCGCTCTGAAACCCTGGGCAATATTCGTCAGCTTCTCGAGCAAGAAGGCTTATCTGAAGCCAACCCGTACTGGCTAGAGTTGCATTATCGCAACAACATGATGACGGCGTACAACTCTGGCCGCTGGACCCAGATTGCGAATAACGATTTGGTTGAGTTCCTGGTCTATTCGTCCGTCCTGGATTCGGGAACGACTGAGCTGTGCAGAAAGCTCGATGGCGTGATCAAACCTAAAGACGATCCGTTTTGGGAACGTTTCTACCCACCCAACCACCATAAATGCCGAGCCACCGTGTCTGTGTTGTCACGTAAGCAGTATGACGCGCTGCCGGCATCAATGCGACGCGCTTCAGAGCAAGTCAGCGGTAAGGCTTTGGACAAAGATGCCATCACTGGCAAAGAGCATCAGTTCACCAGCTCGCCATTGGTATCAATGAAAACGTTGCCCGCATCGATGATGCAGCGAGCGCAAGAATACAGTCTGACACAAAGCATTCTAAACTACTCGCTGTCGCAAAGTCAGCGTGTGCTGAATGAGCAAGTCCAGTTGGTGTCCAAACACGTCCTGTCAGCCGCGACACTCAATAAAGCGATAAAATACTCACCAGAGCTCGAACCGTTCCGGGAAATGATTCAGGAGAAGCTACTCAGTCAACCGGATGCGATTTGGTATGGACTCGATCACATGGCGGACGGAGCATGGTTACCTGTGTTGACGTATCAATTGGTGCTGGATGACCAACACTCGGCCTTGGCCTTGGTAGCCGCGTTTGACGAGGCCATCGTGCTCAATATTCACTTTTCCCGTCAATCCGAGCTGGATAAGCGACTTGCTGACCACATCAACATGTCGGATAGTCGCCAAAAGTAAGGTTTTACTGAAAAAATGAGTGCAGGGTGTTGTGTGCTTGACGATGATAAGTCTATCACTTAATTTAAATGCACTCATCCTCAATAAGGTTGAGTCCCCCTTTATCTAGCAACGTCAGATTTGCCCGCACGCATTGGCGGGCTCTTTTTTTAAGTGCCCCTCCCGGTGTGACGTTCTCCTCAAATCTTCACAAACGGCAAAATCACCAGATGAACCGTGCTTTTACCTAGTCTTTCCGGCTACGCCTTGCCGCCTCTCCATCGTACAATATCGCCATTTATGATGTCGCTTCAGGGAGAGTAACCATGTCAATAGACTTTGATTCGTCGCGTAAGGTAGTGCGCGCTGGCTATAAGCCCGTTGTGGATGAGACCGCGCTGACTCGTCCTGCGGAAGGTCCGGTCCAAGAGACGCCGGAAAAAGCGCCAGAGCAGGAAATCAACCTCAAACTCTACTGCAGTCCGGATGAACTCAACACTTTACAGACGGGTGTCTGGCTGTTAGGTGCGACTGATAACGAAAAGGCGGTTGCCCAATGGAAAAAGCAGCAAACCAGCGAAGGCGACAGTATTCTCACCGCGCAATGCTTTGAGGCCGAAGAGAAGACGCTCTATCACGATCTGTTTTTACACAGCGGTCAGTCAGACGCGTACACGGTCATGCCTAACCCGACTGACAGCCAAAAAATCAATGCCGAATTTATACCGGTGAAGCTGGCTGTTCAGGTCAGTGAAACGCGCCTTGGCTGGCCGACGGCCGGGTATTTTTACCTGTTTTCTGAAGGCAAACTGACAAAAGAATTCAAAGTGGCCGGTGACGGTCGCTGGACGTTCCAGGTGACGAGATCGGATGCCTCAAACCTGACCGAAGAGCGGCTCTCTGAGCATCACTACGCCAGCATTTTGCTGCCCTATAAGATTGAAGGTCAGCCCGCGCCCGAGCAGCACCTACTGTATCGGGAAGAAAAGCTCACGGCGGATGAGTTGGCCCAAGCCAGTCCCGACTGGCTGAACCAACATGCTATGACGCTGGACATGGACCAGGTGGTCGGTATTAAGCAAACACCTCTGCTTGAGCGGAGCGCCGAACCTACGCCTGAAAATGAAGTGCCTTCACCGATAGAAACTGTGGCGGCGGTGCATCCGTACGGCGATACCTGGGGACGTTACAACCAGCATGAAATTGATGCGCAGACCGTCAACATCACGCAAAGTCCGAGCATCGC
>NZ_WXWP01000155.1:0-5127 GCF_009904765.1 Vibrio sp. V39_P1S14PM300 | reverse complement strand
TATATGAACAGTGACTTCGAGAAAGACATTAACTTAGGCGGTAACATCGAAACGGCGATTTCAGGCCAGTATGACTTGAAAGCAGCGGATGTATTCAAAGAAGCCTGGAACCATACGATTAAGCATTTTCTTTCCTTCTCCCCGGCGATTGTGATGCTACTGGTCGTGCAGATCGCGATTTTCTACGTCGCATTGAAACTGCAGCTGGGTGATCCGTCGGTAATTTTCAATATAGTGGTGGATCCGGAAAACATGGATCCCGGTGTATTTCAGGCAATTTTCATCGCCAACTTCAGTTACGAAGTCATCAGTGCGCCTATCTACGCAGGCATTTGTATGATGGCTATGAGCCATGCAGCCGGTCTCAACACCAAATCACGCCACATAACGAAAGGACTTCAGTTTACCGTTCCGGTCATTCTCGCTACATTGTTCAGTTTATTGTTGCAGTGGCTAGCCGGGATGATTCTGCCATTTTTATCGATGTATCTGTCACTGGCTTTCAGCAATACGATTTTGTTAATCTGTGAAAAACGTATTCCGCCAATGCAGGCATTGCTGCTGTCACTGCGTGCCGTTAACAAAAAGATTTTTGTCTTGGCGGGAATTTATCTGCTATTAATGCTGATGTTCATCGCGGCAGCAATGTTTTACGGAATTGGACTGATTTTCGTGCTTCCGTTCTTTTTCCATGTTAAAGGTATTATCTACCGCAACATGTTCGGCATTCGCCTGAAAATTGTCGCGACGGATAACTCAAGCAATAACGACCAGAACAAAGGCTCTCCATTCTTTGATGCATAAAAAACTCCTCATTAGTCTTACTGCAGCTGGCCTTATCGTCAGCTGCAGTTTGTATTACGCGCAAGCGCCGCAAGAATCGGTTAGTCTCGAAGGACACAAAGTCGGCGAAGCACCTGACTTTGCCTCGATTCAAGATGTCACAACACGAAAGCACCAGTTTTTCAGCTACCTCAAACCCGGGATTGCGCTTGAGAATCAGCGCATCCTCAAAGAGCGTATAAGACTTGAGTCCATTGACAAGAAGTATCGGTCGTCTCAACTGACCGACGAAGATACAGAATATGCTAAACGCCTGGGTAAGTTGTACGACACTGAGCTTCCGGCCCAAGGAGTGGATGAAAACTGGCTGGCTGACATGTTGCATCGGGTTGATGTGATTCCAGAAGCGTTAGTCTTAACTCAGGCTGCCAATGAATCGGCGTGGGGAACCTCTCGTTTTGCCCGGGCAGCCAACAATTATTTTGGTCAATGGTGCTATACCACAGGCTGTGGGCTGGTTCCGTCCCAACGTCCGGACGGTATGACCCACCAAGTAAAGAAATTCCGCTCCGCCCAACAGTCCATTCATGGCTACTTCATGAATGTGAACCGTAATCAGGCGTATCATGATCTGCGGGAAATCCGCTATCAACTGCATAAACGAGGTGATGACTTGTTGAGCCTGGACGCCGCAATGGCGATGAGTGAAGGGCTGACGAAATACTCAGAGCGTGGTCAGCAGTACGTGAACGATCTGCGGGCTATGATGCGACACAATGAACCCTACTGGATAGAAGAATAAGAACAGGATATGAAAAAACTACCTCTCGCTTTACTGGCAACAACCATGCTGATGGGCTTCCCAAGTCAGGCTCAAGAATACATGTTCACGTACTCCAAATTGTTTTCTCAGATGAAAGCCAACAGCAAAGAAGGGCACGATGACGTCAAAGTGGGCTTCTTCTTTGTCAACGCCGATTCCAAGCAGCTGTGCAACATTGAAAAAGCCTGGATGGAAAAAGAAGAACATTACGAAGAGTTAACCATCTCTCCTCACAAAGAGTTAATCGTGCCGCTGGACAACAATTTGCGTAAAGCCAATCCTTTGGTCTTCGTACACACTCCAATGGATCAGCGGTGTGATTTTTCTATGGTGGTTATGACCAAAGAACCACTGAACGGTAAAGTGACTTACGAAGAGGTCAAAAAGCTGTTGCCGCAAATGCAGACCATTCTAGAAGATTTGGGAGGCATGTTTGCCAGCTGGTTTACGCCTGATGTTGAGGGAGTCACACTGGAGTTTGCGAGCAAGTTAACCAGCGAGATCCAGCTTTCTGATGGTCGCACGATTGCCATTGAAAATGGCAAAGCTCAGGTGGCGTTGGCGGATATTGGCGAAGGCGGGTACATGATCTTACCGGAAAACACCGTCAGGGTGCTTCCGTATTTACCCAAGGCAAAGAAGTAATAAAAAAGGTGACCTCTGGGTCACCTTTTTTAGCATCAAGAAATCGTTGTCACATCTAACTTCAGGCTCGGATCGAACTCCTGAACGCGCTCTTCATCGTCCATCACCTGAGCCGGCATCTCTTCTTTATCAAAGCCGATATCGCCACCGTTGATTACACCAGAGTCGCGATTGATCGATTTAAAGTCAAACAGCTCGAAATCCGCCAGATGGCTCGGTACCACATTCTGCATCGCGCGGAACATCGTTTCAATGCGCCCTGGAAATTGCTTGTCCCAGGTATTCAACATCTGTTTGATGTTCTGACGTTGCATATTTGGTTGAGAGCCACACAGGTTACATGGGATGATCGGATACGCACGCATTTCAGAGTACTTAATAATGTCTTTTTCACGGCAATATGCCAGTGGACGAATCACCACGTGTTCACCATTGTCTGATACCAGTTTTGGTGGCATGCCTTTCATTTTACCGCCGTAGAACATGTTCAGGAACAGCGTTTCAATGATGTCGTCACGATGGTGGCCCAATGCGATTTTTGTAGCACCCAGTTCTTTCGCCGTGCGGTATAAAATACCGCGGCGCAAACGTGAACAAAGAGAGCAGGTGGTTTTACCTTCCGGGATTTTATCCTGAACGATGGAGTAAGTATCTTCTTCAACGATCTTGTACTCTACACCTAAGCTATCGAGATACTCAGGTAGAATGTGCTCAGGAAACCCTGGTTGTTTCTGATCCAGGTTTACCGCTATCAGTTCAAACGAGACTGGCGCGCTCTTTTGCAGACTCATCAAGATCTCCAGCATGGTAAAGCTGTCTTTACCACCGGACAGACACACCATAATGCGGTCGCCATCTTCAATCATATTAAAATCAGCGATAGCCTGGCCAGTATTGCGGCGCAGACGCTTCTGAAGTTTATTGAAGTTGTATTGTTGAGCTTTGGTGCGCTCTTGAGTTTGCTCAGTCATCAGCTTGCAGTCTTGATTCAGTGATTAAAAATGAAGTGCGTATGATACGGATATATAGGCGAGATACCAGATCTAATCGGTACTTAGAACAAAAAAATCCCCGGTATCAAACGGGGATTTTCACTGTCGGATTCGGATTCACATCAGATGGCTTCGTTCGGGTCGAGCGGGCTGATGTAACCAGCGGGTTTCAGTGCCAGAACATCACAATTAATTTTATCGATAACATGCTCAGCAGTGTTACCAATAAAGACAGCGGACAGCCCTGTACGTCCTGTGGTGCCGAGAATCACCATGGCGGCACTGAGTTTCTCCGCCGCTTCTGGTATCACGTCTTCAGGCAAGCCTTGCTCCACGATGGTTTGCTCTTCTGCAATACCGTGTTTTTGGCGTAGTGCTTTCATGGACGTTAAATGATGGCCACGTACGGCATCCGTATAGGTTGCCGGATCAAACTCGGGTAGTTCAATCGTAATATTGGCTGGCGTAACCGGATAAGCATTGACCAAATAAGGCGTCGCACCAAACCGATCTGCTATGTTTTGCAACTGTTCCACCATACGATCGTTGAGGTCCAGGTGGGTGTCGTTTTCAGATCCCACATGAACAGACGCAATCACATTGGCATCTTCAGGCCAATACGCATTTTTAACCAGCAAGACCGGGCAAGGGCATTTACGCAACAAATGCCAGTCTGTCGGGGTGAAAATAACCGATTCCAGCACGTCGTGTTTGCGGGTGCCTTTGATCAGAATGTCATGACTGTTTGAAAAGACCTCGGCAATAATGGCCTCGTAAGGGCGATTATGCCAGACCACGACAACATTGAAGTCAAACGAATTGTTGATGTATGGCTCTGCGACTTTTCTCATCCACTGCTCACGCTGATGAATCACACCACGTCGCATTGCATCACGCTCTTCTGCAGAAAGCATTGAGGTCATGTCGTAGGAGAAATCATAAATGGAAAGGAAAAAAGTCACACTGCTGCGAGACCGGCTTTTCTCGGCCAGTTGCACTGCGCGGGCTAACGCCGGTTGTTCATCATGATTGATGTCAGCAACGACAAGAATTTTGCTATAGATACTCATACCAGCTCCTTAACGTGGAGGAGAACCATAAGATTACTGTAGCGCAAATCGTTGAGAACGTTTAGAAAAAAAGGGAAGAAGCGAGGAGATTTATGATGTAGCTCAGCTTTGAGCTACATCATTGAGATTACTGACTATTCTGACGTTACGCCAGCTAATTCCATCAGGGCATCATGATTCAAAATAGTGATGTATTTGCCTTTCACACTCAAAATTTCTGATTTCTGGAAACGGCCCAGAAGGCGAGAAATCGTTTCTACGGTTAAACCCAGATAGTTGCCGATATCACCACGTGTCATGGTTAAACGGAACTCACGAGGACTAAAGCCACGTTGGGAGAAGCGAGTAGAGAGGTTGTAAAGGAAAGCCGCCAGACGCTCTTCTGCGTTTTTCTTTGAAAGCAACAGGATCATTTCCTGGTCGCCTTTAATTTCGTTACTCATCAGGCGCATGATTTGCTGACGAAGCTTTGGCATTTTGCCTGACAGGTCATCCAGAATTTCGTACGGAATCTCACACACCATCGATGTTTCAAGAGCCTGAGCAAAGCTTGGGTGGCTGTCTCCAGTAATCGCATCAAAACCAACCAAATCACCGGCTAAGTGGAACGCAGTGATCTGCTCATCACCCTGTTCTGTGATGGTATAGCTTTTGATCGTACCTGAGCGGATGGCGTAAAGCGATTTCAGATCGTCACCTGCTTTAAACAGTTCCTGACCTTTTTGAATCGGCTTTTTACGCTCGATAATTTGATCAAGCTGATCCAGTTCAGCTTCGTTGAGCGTAAACGGAATGCAGAGTTGACTGATACTAC
>NZ_WXWP01000226.1:0-5179 GCF_009904765.1 Vibrio sp. V39_P1S14PM300 | reverse complement strand
GATTGAGTTTTAGCTATAAATACAGAGGTTTTGATTAGACATTCGTTATCCGTAAGGTTCATATTCTCCCAAAACGAAACGGCTTCATTAGTAAGTAAGGATAGCTCATTCATAACAGCAGACTTTCTCGCAAACATCTCATTGCGACTGGCTATTTTTTTGCCATTTTTATAAATAACTTCCCATCCAACCATTACTAACATGGCTGACATGATAAATATCATTAAGCTAACAATGATGCTAGCAATAGCAGACTCTGTCACCTACCTACACCTTTAACGACTGTCGATGCCATTGTTCTTCGATATAATCCCAAATTTCTTCTCTGTAATCCTCGTCTGCGGTTTCAATAACTAAACGCTCTTTCACTTGGGCATAGGTAATTTGCTTACGTAGTAAACCTGCGAAAGCTTCTTCCAAAAAGCTACTGCCATAGCCTCTTGATACACCATCAAGGTATACAATAATTTTTCCCTGTTCTTCGTTAAAGGCTGGAATCAGGAACTCATCGCGAAAACGCTCGCCTGAAAACTTGCCATCAGATTTAAACCGCCCAAAAGGCTTTTCTGAGAAATCCAAAGCAATGTCAATTCTCATTTTCATCCTCACTTTGTTAAGTCGAAACACCAAGCGACTAGGGTTCCAGGAAATGGGGTTGGTATATCAGCACACTCTGGGATTGCATTCTGAGAACCATATTTGTACAAACCATAACGACTCAAAACGATAAGTATATCATTTTCATCTTTTTCAACTGGTTTTTTAATATTGTCAGAACCTTTACCACGCCAGTTTAAGCCAGTCGAGGATACACCAGAGGTCATCGCTCTTTCGATAATACTACTATCATTTCCGTAGACAGTCTTAAGGCTTCGTGGGATAGTCAATCCTCTGTCACAGATCACAAAAATGAACTGTGACTTATCGGAGTTAAATGCAGCGTACTGCCACCATCTAGGAATGCTGCCTGTCTCTGCATATGCATGCTGTACTATATTAAGAACAGCCTCGTTGATCGCTTCTTTCAACCTTTTTGGTACAACGCTTAAGTCTAAGGAATCAATCATAGGTTCTAGATGCTTATCAGGATCAAAACCACTCCTGAATTTAGAGTTTGTATCCCATAGTCGATCCAGTTTTCGCTTTCCTCCTGGTCGAATAGCATCCCAAAGACCACTTCTGTAGACTAAGTTCCTCGTGGACTGTTTAGTTGGCATCTTAAAAACAAACAGATCATCAAACCCTGTCACAATTTGGTTTGATGTAATTACAGAAAAAAGAGCAACAGCACCAGATGCCGAAAATGATTGAACGAACGTTAAGTCAATCAATATTTTCGAGTAATTTTTAGCTACATTATCAATCGTTTTAATCATTGCTAAAAAGTCATCGCGGTATTTTTCGTCATATACGCACAAGACTTCGGGTGCCGTAATACTTAAGACATCAACCCCTCGATGTTTAATAAACTCAGTTACATAATGCTGCATATCACATTCCCATCCCTGAAGAACACAAACTCAACCTACACTAACCAACTGAATTGTCAAACAAAACACTTCTCTTAGATCAACGTAAACTCACCATGATTTGACCATGTTTCTTGAGCTTAATTTAGGCTAGTAATGCTGAGCTGATAGGAAGTTTAGGAATAGAAAATGTTGTATTACTTGGGTTAGGTAAGATAGTGAATAGGTTAGATATGAACCATGTATGCACCATAGTTCGGTATGACTTTAGTTTATTACAGACATAAAAAAAGCCGCTTTAATTAGCGACTTCTTAGCAATGCTTTGGTGATAAAACTTTTATTTTTAGTGTAACGACTTGATTTAAAACTTTTTTTGAATCCGTCGTGTATACCAATTTCACCACACCGGCATCTTGAGGCTATTGCCTTTCGATGGATGGCATTATACGTAACTCCGGAGCGTGCGCAACAAGAAAAGCAAGGATTTCAACTCGTTTGCCGATAATTTCGCCATAAGTTCGAATTTCCTCACTCATTGGCCTCCTTTTCCGTCGCCGCTTATCACTTTTCCCCGCCGCATCACACAGTTACCAAACGTTTCATCTAAGCTAAACAAAGCGTTCTCAGCAGATAGCGCTTGGAGATAAAACGAATAATTGACAGGAGTACGCCAATGACGGTGTCAAAGTGGCAGTGGTTACTGAATCAGATGACGCGTAAATTGTGGTTTCGTACCTCACTGTTTGCTTTATTGGCTGTGCTGACCGCCCTGCTATCGCTAGCTCTGAATCAGGTGCTGACCCTACCCGCCGCGATGACGGTTAATATTGATCTGCTGGAAAACATTCTCAATATTCTGGCGACCAGTATGTTGGCTGTGACCACTTTCTCGCTCAATATTATGGTCTCCGCGTACAGCGCTGCCAGCGCGGGGGTCACCCCCAGAGCGACGCGTTTACTGATGGAAGACAGCACCACACAAAATGCGCTGGCGACATTTCTCGGTTCGTTTCTGTTCAGTCTGGTTGGCATTATCGCACTGGGCATTGGCGCCTACCATCAACAAGGACGAATCTATCTGTTTGTCGTCACTATGGCGGTCATCGTGATGATCATCCTGACTTTACTACGCTGGATACAGCACCTTTCGGTGTTGGGCCGGGTCAACGAAACCACCGCTAAAGTGGAGCAGGCCCTGCGTGACGCGATCCAAAAACGCGGGGCAGCACCTTGGTTGGGCGGTCACCCCTGGAGCCACCCTGAGCACAAGCCGCGAAACAGTCACCCTTTGTGCAGCGAGGCGATCGGCTACCTTCAGCACGTCGATATGCGTCACCTCAACGACCTCGCCGAGCATCATGACTGCACAATTTATCTGGCCAGACAACCTGGCAGCTTTGTGTACCTCGGACAACCGCTGGCCTGGATTTGTGGTTCAGCGCCCGACAGCGAAGACATGCTTTCTGCCTTCAGCGTGCGCAGCGAACGCTCCTACGATCAGGATCCACGTTTCGGTTTGGTGGTACTGGCGGAGATTGCGTCCCGGGCGCTGTCACCGGCGGTTAATGACAGCGGTACTGCGATTGATGTAATGGGCCGAGCGGTGCGTGCGCTGGCACTGTGGGGGGAGTTGCAAGATCAGCCGCCGCAAACGATCCGGTTCCCACATCTCTATGTACCCGCGCTCAGTAGCCAGGATCTGTTTGATGATATTTTTCTGCCCATTGCTCATGATGGTTGTGAACAACTCCCCATTCAGATTCGTTTGCAGAAATCGTTGCTGGCGCTGGCGAGTATGCAACCAGCACGTTTCGCTCAGCCCGCGCTACGCTTGTCGGAAAAAGCCCTCGAACTGGCCTTGCCTCAACATTACACCGAAGAGGAGAAACACCTGCTTGCCGAACTGTCGCACCAGATCACAGCACAGACTCGGCGGGGGTAAATCTGTGATAGCCACGACATAAATACCGGTCACTTAACGCGGGCACTTTTCTCCCTCTGATGAGCACTATATTCTGACGCTCAAATTTTCTGGTACGACACGAATTTATGACCCCTTCTCAAACCTTGCCACCTGCGGGCTTTTTCCGCCGTCTGGCGGCGCTGTTTTACGATGCGCTGATTGTGATTGCGATTGAAATGATCGCGGGCGGTATCGTGATTGCGATCCTTGAAGCCTTGTTCGCGGCGGGCCTTATCACCTATGGCAACTATGTGGATGTCAGCGATCTATTGACGAATCATCCGCTCTGGAGCCCGCTGTACAGTCTGTACCTGGTATTAACCGGGTGCTACTTCTTTATTTTCTTCTGGACTCGAGCCGGACAGACGCTCGGGATGCGAGCCTGGAAACTGCGAATCCAAAACGAAGATGGCAGCGCGATCCGCTGGAGACAGGCTGTGCTGAGACTGGCAGTGGCGGGCTTCGGGTTAGCGAACATTATGGCGCTGGTTGACCCGAAAAAACGCGGACTGCACGATCTGGTGGCGAAAACGCAGGTCGTGGTTCTGCCCAAAGCCAACTGAGCGATACAAAAAAGGAAGGCTGGCGCCTTCCTTTTCTATTTGACGATTTACAGCTTGCGCCGCATGAGCATCACGGCAATACACAAGAACACCACACTTGGTGCAATCGCACCCAATGCTGGTGGAATGCCATAGACCAAACTTAGCGGACCAAAGAACTCGCTGGAAATGTAAAACGTAAATCCGGCAATTACCCCTGACAGAATCCGCGCCCCCATGGTTACACTACGTAACGGACCAAAGATAAACGACAGCGCCATCAACATCATCACGGCAATCGAAAACGGCGAGGTGATCTTCCGCCATAACGCCAGCTCGTAACGGGAAGCGTCCTGTTCTGACGCTTTCAGATAACTGACATAGTCATACAATCCTGACAACGACAGCTCTTCCGGTTTGACGGTCACCACCGCCAGTTTATCGGGCGCCAGGGATGTCACCCAGCGGTATTCCGGTAAATTTTCTTTACTGATCACGATGTCATCGGTCATGTCCGTCAGCTGAACATGCTTCATTTCCCACTGATTGTCACCAATGTAATCCGCCTCGCGGGCGTATATAACGCTGAACAAATCTTTATTCTTATCAAAACGCCACATATTCAGGTTGTGAATTTTGTTTTCATCCACTTTACCAATGAAGATAAAATCATTGGCATCACGCGCCCAAACCCCGGTCCGGACCGACATCAGGCTACCACCCGAAGTGGCAAATGCCCGTAAATCACGCGCCATTTTCTGCGCTTGTGGTGCGCCCCATTCGCCAAGCAAGGTGACAAAAATCATCAGCGGCACCGCGGTTTTCAGCACCGACATACCAATATTAAGTTTGGAATACCCTGCCGCCTGCATCACCACCAGCTCTGAGCTGGACGCCAACATCCCAAGCCCGATCAACGCTCCCAGCAGAGCGGCCATTGGGAAAAACATTTCGACATCACGAGGAATACTCAACACCACGAAAAACAGTGCCTGCAGTAAATCGTAGGTGCCTTGTCCAACTTTACGCAGTTGCTCGACGTATTTAATGATGGCCGACAGACCGACAAAGGTCACCAAAACCAGTGACGTGGTCGCAACAATGGTTCGACCAATGTAAAGATCCAGAATTTTAAACACTGTTAGGCTGCCTTTTTCAGTTTCTTCTGTCGTAATTTATCTTTGAATCGTCTCATTGCCACAC
>NZ_WXWP01000021.1:0-5217 GCF_009904765.1 Vibrio sp. V39_P1S14PM300 | reverse complement strand
AACTAATCCTGATAATTAAATAACGATTCAGGAACTGGAGCATGGCATTTAACTTACGTAACCGTAACTTCCTCAAGTTACTGGACTTTACCCCAAAAGAAATCCATTTCCTGCTCGAGCTGTCAGCAGAGCTGAAAAAGGCCAAATACGCCGGCACCGAGCAGAAAACCTTGTGCGGCAAAAACATCGCCCTGATTTTTGAAAAAGCCTCGACCCGAACCCGCTGCGCGTTTGAAGTGGCCGCCTTTGATCAGGGCGCCCAGGTGTCGTACATCGGTCCGTCCGGATCCCAGATCGGCCACAAAGAGTCGATGAAAGACACCGCCCGGGTGTTGGGACGTATGTATGACGGCATTGAATATCGTGGCTTTGGTCAGGCGATTGTCGAAGAGCTGGGGACCCACGCCGGTGTACCGGTATGGAACGGTCTGACCGATGAATATCACCCCACTCAGATCCTGGCCGACTTCCTCACCATGCTCGAACACGGCCGCGGCAAGCCGTTACACCAGATCCGTTTCGCTTACCTGGGCGATGCGCGCAATAACATGGGCAACTCGCTGATGGTCGGCGCCGCAAAAATGGGGATGGACATTCGCTTAGTCGCCCCGAAAGCGTTCTGGCCGCAGGCGGCGCTGGTCGCGGAGTGTCAGGCGATTGCGGCCGAGACAGGCGCCCAGATCACGCTGACGGAAAGTGTCGACGACGGCGTCAAAGACTGTGACTTCCTCTACACTGACGTTTGGGTTTCCATGGGCGAAGCCGCCGAAGCATGGGGTGAACGCGTCGCCACTCTGACGCCTTATCAGGTCAACCAGACGGTGATTGAAAAAACCGCCAATCCACAGGTGAAATTCATGCACTGCCTGCCTGCATTTCACAATGATGAAACCACCATCGGCAAGCAAGTGGCCGAACAATATGGCATGCAAGGGCTCGAAGTCACGGAAGACGTGTTTGAATCCGGGTGTTCCATCGTGTTTGATCAGGCCGAAAATCGCATGCATACCATCAAAGCCGTCATGGTCGCCACACTTGGCCAGTAAGACGCGCAAAGCATGATGTAATCGCTTGCGCTCACAAATTTCCGGCGTATAATGCTCGGCAATTTGTCTGAGGGAAGTGAAATGAAGCCGAGTCTGGTAGCGACAATGCGACATACTCTAGGTAAGCTGGTTGGCTTACCGGCGAATTCTTTTTCTTCCTCATCTGATTTCTAAAGCCTCCCATCTCGGGAGGCTTTTTTATTGTCTGAAGTATACTGCTAGGGAAGACGATCATGACCAATACGCTTTATCACAAGCACATCATCTCAATTCCGGAACTCTCACGCGAAGAGCTGGAACTCATCGTGGACACCGCTGGTCAGCTGAAAGCGCAGCCAAATCCGGAGCTGATTAAAAATAAGGTCATCGCCAGCTGTTTCTTTGAACCTTCCACCCGTACCCGCCTGTCGTTCGAGACGGCCATTCAACGCATCGGGGGGGATGTGATCGGCTTTGACAACGGCGGTAACACCTCGCTGGCGAAAAAAGGGGAAACCCTGGCGGACTCCGTGCAAGTGATCGCTTCTTACGTCGATGCGTTTGTGATGCGCCACCCTCAGGAAGGCGCGGCGCGTCTGGCGTCGGAATTTTCGAAAGGCGTTCCGGTCATCAACGCCGGAGACGGCGCCAACCAGCACCCCACCCAAACCCTGCTCGATCTGTTTACCATTGCGGAAACGCAGGGACGTCTCGACCAACTGAACGTCGCGTTTGTCGGAGACCTCAAGTATGGCCGCACGGTCCACTCACTGACTCAGGCACTGGCGAAATTCAAGCAGGTCCGCTTTTACTTCGTCGCGCCAGAGGCGCTGGCGATGCCGGATTACATCTGCGAAGAACTGGACGATGCGGGCATTGAATACAGCCTGCATACCGACATGGAGAGCGTGATTCCACAACTGGATATCCTCTATATGACCCGGGTACAGAAAGAGCGCTTCGACGAGTCAGAATACGCCCACATTAAGTCCGCCTACATCCTGACGGCCTCAATGCTCAAGGGTGCGCGGGATAACCTGAAAGTGCTGCACCCACTGCCGCGTGTCGATGAAATCACCACCGATGTGGATAAGACCCCTCATGCCTACTACTTTGAGCAGGCAGAAAACGGCGTCTATGCGCGTGAAGCTTTGTTGGCACTGGTCCTAAACGAAACACTGTAATCGGGAGACAATTCAAATGGGAAAAGAAACGCAACTTCAGGTCGAAGCGATCAAAAACGGCACTGTGATTGACCATATCCCGGCTCAGATCGGCATCAAGGTGCTGAAACTGTTTGCAATGGACAGAGCGGAGCAACGCGTGACCATAGGCCTCAACCTGCCGTCTTCTGCGCTGGGCCACAAAGATTTGCTCAAGATTGAAAACGTGTTCATCAGTGAAGAGCAGGCCAACAAACTGGCTCTGTATGCGCCGCACGCGACCGTTAACCAGATTGAAGACTATCAGGTAGTGAAGAAACTGGCGCTGGCGCTGCCGCCGCAAATCAACGCCGTGTTCGAGTGCCCGAACAGCAACTGCATTTCACACAATGAGCCGGTCGACAGCAGCTTTAAGGTGATTGAAAAACGGGATGATATCCGCCTTAAATGCAAGTACTGCGAGAAAGTCTTCTCGCGCGAAATCGTCACCGAACGCTAGTCACTCTTCCCCGCCTCGAGCGGGGATTTTTCTTTACCCCCCGCGGCTTTCGCGGCACACTGGGGCTTCCGATTTCCCCTTACTAAGATGGAACATAATAATGACGAAAGTACTTCACACGGAATCCGCGCCAGCGGCAATTGGTCCTTACGTACAAGGCGTTGTTCTGGGTAATATGGTACTGACTTCGGGTCAGATCCCAGTGAACCCGGCGACAGGTGAAGTGTCTGCCGACATCGCACAGCAGGCACGTCAGTCACTGGACAATGTCAAAGCCGTAGTAGAAGCGTCTGGCCTGACCGTCGCAGACATCGTGAAAATGACGGTTTTCGTTAAAGACCTGAACGACTTTGGCACAGTCAACGAGGTGTACGGCAAGTTCTTTGATGAGCATCAGGTTGCCAATTACCCGGCACGCTCGTGTGTGGAAGTGGCACGCCTGCCAAAAGACGTAGGTATCGAAATCGAAGCCATCGCAGTGCGTAAATAACCTAAGCGGCGCGCAAGACACAAAAGGCGAGCTCATGCTCGCCTTTTTCGTGCTGGTCATTGTTACAGATTGGCTTCGCTATCTTGCCCTGCCGTCACCACGATATTACTCTGAGACGCGTGAATACGGAAAGTTTCACCGTCCACAATGCCCTCTTCCGAGTCATCGTTCGCAGTACAGGTGTAGCCGATCGAATAAGTGCCCGGCGCCAGATAGCCGAATTCGTATTCGTAGCTTACGCCGTTATCGTCGGTTGTGACATTGGCGGCGCTCAGTGGCGCAACGCTGCCCGTTCCGGCAAAAGTGCCCATATCAACTTGAGCGACATCGCCCGAGTACAGGTAAACAGCATGCGCATAGCCATTACCGGATGGCGAATCCGTTTCGCATGCGCCATAAGTGGCCGTGGCAATCTCCCCTTCAATCTCTCCGGTGGTCACGGTATTAACCAGCGCCACGGACGTACGCTGAATGGTGTAATTGTCCGGTGACGTGGTGTCCTCTTTGAGGCCACGCCGTAGATCAAACTCCAGGACAAAATCGTCGTTCTGGTTATTAACCGTAAAGGTATCGTTAAAGTACAACACGCCGGCGTTAGGTTCTTCACCAACCCCTTGAGGACACTTGCCCTCACCTTTGACCGTCAGCGGATACTGGTTACCGGAAGCGGTTTCAACGACATAAGAAGGGTACTCAGGATGGTCACCGTCGTTGGCGAACACGCACAGTTTGTAGTCACCGTTGCCTAAGACCTGGTCTTCCACCAGAGCCTGCGCGTCACTGCCCTGGAAATCCAGCAGGTTGACACTCAGCGGCAACGGTTCCTGACCGTCCGGCAGTGGATCGCCGTTCTCGTCAATTAAATTTCCCTCAGCATCGCGTTTGTACACCTCGACCACAACCGGATCACCGCCACCCAGTGGCAGAAACGCGGCTTTGCTGTAGGTCACGACTACTTCGGAGACATCATCCACCGGCGCATCCGATACCGATAACGTCACTGGTGTGGTTGAGTTCGAATCCGATCCTGAATCTGAACCACAACCAGTCAAAGCCAGAGCCACAGCTCCGGCAACCATCGCTATATTCCAATGTTTCATATGTATTACCTTGAATAAGTGACTTTTCTTATTAACAAATAAAACATTAGCAAACATCTGGGCACGCAGCCCCGTTTAACGGTCAGCGTTTGGTTAGTAAATGGCAATACTCAGGTAAAGTGCGATCCTGCTTCCGCGTGCGCTATTTGAACCCTTTGACTTTTTTGATCAAATCGTAGGCGTTCTGGATTTCCTGCGATTTTTCTTTGGCCACATTCATCATTTCCGGTGGCAGACCTTTCGCCATCAACTTATCAGGATGGTGTTCATTCATCAGTTTGCGATACGCACGCTTGATCGTTTTCGCATCGTCACTCTCACTCACACCAAGCACGTCGTAGGCATCGGCAAGGTGATTGGCCTGAGACGCTTGTTGCCAACCAGACTGATGGGAACGCTGGCCACTTTGCTGCCCGCCCCCATGCTGAAAGCGAAACGCCGCTTCCTGCATCCGCAGACGTTGTTCGAGTTGCTCGGACGAAAAACCCAGGCCACGAGCGATTTTGTGCAGGACATTGCGTTCACTCGGATGCAGGCTGCCATCGGCAAACGCCGCCGATATTTGCAGCTCGAGAAAGAACTGCAATAGGTCAAAACGGCCCCCCGTCGAAATGCGCACCCGCTCCAGCGTGCTTTCAAGCGGAAAATCCGGGCTCTTGCCATCACGGAAAGCGTCCTGCGCTGCACGGCGCTGCTCACCGTGCAGATTCATGCGATCCATCATAATGGTCGCCAGTTCGATCTCCTGCGGTGTCACCTGGCCTTTGGCTTTGGCCACATGTCCCATCACCGCAAACGCTGCTTTAAAGAATTCTTCTTGTTTTTCTGTCTGGCTTGGCCCCGAACCGAATGCACCGGTACGGAATCCCGCCTGACTCATGCGGCGGGCTTTATCAAACTGGTGACCGATGAAGATCCCCAGTATGGCGCCAAACGGTCC
>NZ_WXWP01000159.1:0-5237 GCF_009904765.1 Vibrio sp. V39_P1S14PM300 | reverse complement strand
CACCCTATACAGCACACGTTGATGAGCTGGCTGCGGTAACATTGGATGAATTGGGCCTTGAACCCTCCGAAAGTTATTACAAAGCCGCATTGAAGCGAATTGAATCTCTGTTTGATGTAGCCGAACCAGACACTCCCGAAGGTGAAGAACTTGAAAGGCTAGCTGCATTGGTTGAAGAGTATGAGGAAAAGCACTTCCCCATTTAAGAACTGCAACGCACTTTTGCCCCATTCCGTGTTTGTTCCGATCAATAGAGCAAATCGCAGAAACCATTTTTGCGATACATAATCTAATGACCAAGCATAACTCACCTCCAAAGGCTCAGGCATCCACTTTCGCAATATTCATAAATCATCAAGCATTATTCGCTATCTTTTTGACTCATTTACTATCTTTCTAACTTTACTACATTTAACATATTCCCACAGTAGAATGATGTCATAAGGAAACTTTTTTTGATGCAACCTAATCACTTTGAGCTGCACTATGAAGGCAATGCGACTAGAAACCACTCAATGGATATTGCCGTTACCCGAGATGTGCTCAGTGCGTTAGATATCTTAGTTCGACGTGTAAGCAAAAAAACCGACAAAGAAGAAGACATCGTTGTCGACGTTCAAGCGTTTAAAGAAGGTTGTTTTGCAATTGAACTGGCAATCTTAGGTGGTGTCAAAGTAACAGCGTTTCATCTTATGGGTTTGATAGGTATTACTGCCGTTGCTCATGGTGGTGTACTAGGTTTCCTAGATTGGAAAAAAGGTCGCAAGAACATTGAGATCATCAAAGGTGAAGATGGCGAAGTTGAAGTTAAAGATCTTGACACCAACGAGGTTAAAAAAACAACTGAAGAAGTTGTGAAGCTATCCTCTGACAGTAAAATTACCGCTCAACTTCACCGTATCTTTGTTGAACCTTTTGAGCGGCTAGATTTAGACCGAGTCTTTGTTTCTCAAAACAACCAAACTACGGTTGTTTTGCCAAAGACGAAGGCTGAAACGCTATTTGAAGGTGCGACTGAAGAACACCTAGATAACTGGGTGCTAGATCATATTGTAACTGTTGAGCAAGTATCTTTAACCCCAGAAGGTAAATGGCGTGTTTATATTCACGGTTACAACCGTGCAGTGACAGCTACAATGGTTGATGATAGTTTTCAAAAGCTTGTAGAAGAAGGGGCAGTTACCTTCCGAGCAAAAGATAAGATGGAAGTTCTCTTGGAAAAGGATGTTACGAGAAAAGGTGTTAGAAAGACAAATACATACACCATACATAAAGTACATAAACACTGGCATATTGACCAGTAAGGGCTATTTATGGATACAGGTACAGTGATAGTGATAGGACTCATCATTGCGTACCCGTTTATCGTGTCGCTAGTGAGAGCCTTAACTCGAACTACTCTAAATAAAACAATGCCTAAGCAATATCTCGTCAAGTACAAGGACAGTGACGGTAATGCTTCTGAGTTGGTTTTTTCTGCTAAAGATGTAAACCAAGTAACTACAGCACTTCGCACTATAGAAGAGGCATCTAAGGCTGCCAAAACGCATCAACATACAACTGTTGGAGGTCACTAGGTTGGCTAAATCAGTTGCAAATGTAGATACGCCATTATCAACAGCTAGTTTAAGTGGCACATTAATATTAGGCGCTTCACAACTTGTTGAAGCGCATGTTCCAACTAACTATCAAGCTGTCTGTAACGTTTTAGCGTCAACGATCATTACTTACGTTGCTATTCATTCGACGAGGAAAATACAGGCGTATTTACACAAACGCCAAGTAGACAATACTCAAAAAGAGATGATCGCAGTGATAGATGACTCTATTAACCAGTTAGATGACATCATTGCTGTTTCGAAAGGCGATGTTAAAAAGCACGCTGAAGAAAAACGAAACGAGCTAATGCGTAAGAAGGTTGATGTTGTATCTGGTAAGCTTCACATTTTAGCATTGGACGCATACGTAGATCCTCACCCCATGCACAATGCCGATCCTAAAACAGCTGAATAAAACTGGGGTAGTTTGAACCAAACTGTCAAATTGAATAGCCACCGACTTGATAGACGACGCTTGTCTTGTCCAAACTTTACTCAAACCTAGCTTATCCGAAATGAATGTCTTAAAGCGAAAACTCTAAGCCATTCCTGTCCAGAAGTGAGTTACAACGAGTATGATACTTTAATACTCAGTTGTAGCTCGATTAGGACTTGGTAGTAGCGATTAGTATTAATCTTTTTTTGGTCATGTTTAATCTAAAACGGTACGAGTAGGGTTACTTGATTGTTTAGTATGAAACTTTATTCCTCTCTTACACTAGGCGAAAGATACCCAGGATCACCAATAACACAAGTGCCGTGCCTGGATTATGGACAGCGACAAACAGCTCCCAGGATGAGCAGAATCAGAAGCCCTATATTCGCCAGATGCCCATCAACTTCTCCATTCTACAAAGTTCCTTCATCTCAATTATTGACCTATGCGCCCAAAAAGGGCAGTTCCAGCGAGTATCCCCCGATGCCTTGGCTGTTAGAGTGTTCACAAGTTCAGCCTCTGGCTGAGTGAGTGCGATAGCTGGTCGCCAAAAACAAACAGCAAATTTTCAATTCATCCCGCAACCGGGGTTCACCGGTTACGCGGTGCAGCCCCTTCAATTCCAATTGATTGGAGGTGTTTATGTACTTTTCCACTTTCGTTTTGATCATGATTGTTACCGTTGGCGTCATTGCTTTCGGAGCTTCCATTGTTGCCAAACTATTAAACGCGGCGTTGATGGTGGTATATCGGTCTTTGAGAAAAGCGCGGTCCGTACGGGTCGTCAGTCCGTTGGCAACTGTCAGCAGTTCATTGAACGGAGAATGGTTGAGAGCTACCTCCGGTAGCACTCAATCCGGCGTTTTCGATGCTATCGAATGCGCGCCAGTTGAAGGGGAACTGGTTTCTGAGCGAACTGCAATGGCTTCCAACAAGAAGTTCTTGTCAGTCAAGGTGTGAATAACCTTTCAGAACGATAGCCCTTGTCATCTTAAACCACCCTGCCGGGTACTTTGCCCGGTTGGGCTAAGTCCCGGCGTTTAAACTCTTGGAGAATGAAAATGCTGGGACAAACTAAAACAGAAATCCATCAATTCGACGTGTGTGGCCGCGTGTATTACCGTGGGGTTAACTACACCGAAAAAGAAGGTGAATTAGCTGTTGAAACTGTAGAAGCTTCTTCTCATGATGAAGCTGAAACGACGTTTAAAAGCTTACAGGATGAGTACGCACGTGAGTGTAATCGGACTGTTGAGCGCGTCGATATCACTTTCACTATTGACTTGACGATAGCTGAAAGCGACAACGATGAACCATACTTAGTGATGTAATTATTAATAACAAAGGGCCAGCTCGTCTGGCCCTTTGTTATTTCTGGGAAGAGGAAACGTCTGAATCAGCTTTATGATCCTGTTTGGCCGTTGTCTGCTTATCCACGATGCGGAGCATCTCTGATGCCTTGAGTTTGGCCTCGGCTACAACTTCGGGTTTCTCCTGCTCCAAGAGTTGCTCTAGTGTTCTTGCCACTGGAATATACCGTTTAATGATGTAAAGTTAGAGTATAGAACCGAATGATTGGGAGAGCTAGATGGGCGCTTTTACAATAGGAATGCTGAGCTTACTGGCATTTTTTACTGTGGTCACTTTTGGAAGTTTGTACCTCTATAACAAATCCCGTAAAAACGGTACTGAGTAATCGTTGCGTTCAGGAACTTTCACATGTGAAAGTTTTCCATCGGTTATGGCAGCAACATCTCTTCGTCCAACTTGATGTCTACCATAGGCTCTCCCTTATAGGTGAACCGAGACCACTTGGTCGTTTGAAACACCCCATGAGGTACCTCGTCATCATCTCCCAACCAAGTGCGTAGTCGGAGATCGACAACCCAATCACCATCGCCCTCCAGTTCGACCCAGCAGTGCGGCGCCACCAGGTCGCCACGTTTCTCGTCTTTCACATAGCCCATGTAGCACCGATGTGGGATGTCGGCTTTCCGAAGCACGTGGCTGATCACATACGTCATGCCATCACAGTAGAGGCCGGTCTCTTCCAGAGGAAGCAGACCGATCTCCAGGGCATCATGCCACACGCTCATCCTTGATCCGGTGTGATGAATAGTTCCGCCTTCCCTGCTGTCAGGATCACCGGTGCAGTGTAGCCGCCGGTGTCCAGCTTTTGCGATGCAACGAAGATGAATGCCCATGACGGAAGCTCCCGGCTGATGCCTGCAAGCAACTGGTTCTTGTCCAGGCTGGAACCCTTGGGGATGTTCACTTTGATGCGGGAGTAATCCGTTTCGTCATCCGCATAGAAGCCATAACCGCTCTGCTCGCCTGCCACAAAATCAGGAGCTTTTCTCGGCGCCTTTGTGGGGGCATACACGGTCGTGGCCACATAACAGGACTGATCATAGTCTCGATTGGCACTTTCCCAGTCAGGGCAACCATGTTCGGTATCGACAATTCGCACCGAGGAAAAAATGTACTCCGACATTAGAGGAAAGTCCTGATGCAGGTTCCTGTTATCGACAACATATTTGACATTCGCTTGTCGTAAGGTCTTCTCTATACCATCGAGCAGGGTGCTCGACATCAGTTCCCAGGCTTCTCTGGCATCACCTGCTTGTGTTTCCGGAACCCAGCCAAATACGCTGTCTCGCTCCATAACGCCCTTTGGTGCAAAGGCACTGGTTAACAGACCCAAGCCCAGTGACTTGCCCCAGTCCAATCCAAGCCCATGTCCGGAATTGAAAAGCAGTGCGTCACCCGTGACATCCCATCCCTTGCTGATAACGCCGTCTCGTTGGTCCCTGGGGATGTCGTAATCCCTGGCGTCGTAGAGACCTCCGGCCTTAGCCAAGTTGTAAGCGAGACTATGGTTTTCCTTGTATTGGTAGCTATTTGTCGTCGTTGCACAGCCTGAGGCCAATCCGGCTGCAAGAATTATTGCGGTTAATTTCTTCGTCATTGAGGTTTCTCCTATGGCAATGGAATCAGGTTGCCATAGGTCTTCAAAAACGCAATAACATGCAGGCATCTTATTGAAAAAATGGAAATATGTTCTGAACGGACAAAGTTGGGATAATTGGGTAAAACGCCAAAATTGGGCAGTTACAGAGTCGTGGTAAAGAGGATTGAGAGAATAGGCTATCTCCAAATTTCGGGAGAATAAGCCTATGTTTACAATCCACTCTATCGGGGAC
>NZ_WXWP01000311.1:26680-30058 GCF_009904765.1 Vibrio sp. V39_P1S14PM300 | reverse complement strand
ATTTTGTTGTTGATTGGCACTGTGCTGGTGAACAACTTTGTACTGGTGAAGTTCTTGGGCTTATGTCCGTTTATGGGGGTTTCCAAAAAACTGGAAACTGCTATTGGTATGGGGTTAGCAACAACCTTTGTGCTAACCCTCGCCTCCGTGTGCGCCTATTTGGTTGAAACCTATATTCTGACCCCGCTCGGTATCCAGTATCTGCGTACCATGAGTTTCATTCTGGTGATTGCGGTCGTCGTTCAGTTCACCGAAATGGTGGTTCACAAAACCAGTCCAACCCTCTATCGGCTGCTGGGGATATTCCTCCCCCTAATCACCACTAACTGTGCCGTATTAGGGGTCGCGTTGTTAAACATCAACGAAAATCACAACTTCATAGAATCGATCATTTATGGTTTCGGCGCCGCTGTGGGGTTCTCTCTGGTTCTGATTCTGTTCGCTTCTATGCGTGAGCGCATCACCGTTTCTGATGTGCCAGCACCATTTAAAGGTGCGTCAATTGCTATGATCACCGCTGGCCTGATGTCTCTGGCATTTATGGGCTTTACCGGGTTGGTGAAATTGTAATGAGTACCATCCTGATAGCCGTTATTGTGCTCGCTGTGCTGGCGGCCGTATTTGGCGCCATCCTCGGCTTTGCGTCCGTACGCTTTAAAGTGGAAGCCGATCCGATCGTCGATCAGATCGACAGCATCCTTCCTCAAACTCAATGTGGTCAATGTGGTTATCCCGGCTGTCGTCCGTATGCCGAAGCAATCGCCAATGGGGATGACATCAATAAATGCCCGCCTGGTGGTCAGGCGACGATCGAGAAACTGGCCGATCTGATGGGCGTCGAGGTCCAGGAATCAGCGCACGAACTTGATGATGTGAAGAAAGTTGCCTTTATCCATGAAGATATGTGTATCGGCTGCACCAAATGTATTCAAGCTTGTCCGGTTGACGCAATTGTCGGTGGGACGAAAGCCCTACACACCGTCATTAAGGATGAATGTACCGGCTGTGATTTGTGCGTGGCGCCCTGCCCGACTGACTGTATTGAAATGATTCCGGTTGAAACGACCACGGATACCTGGAAATGGCAACTGAACGCCATTCCTGTCGTTGATATTACCGATTCTGCAGATAAGCAGAAGAAAGTGAGTTAAGGACTGGTATGTTGTCATTAATCGAACAAATTAAATCCGGCGCACTGTGGGATTTTCCTGGTGGTGTTCATCCGCCGGAAAACAAAGCCCAATCCACAAAACACCCTTTGGTGGAAGCCAGTCTGCCCACTGAAATTGTCCTGCCAGTTAAACAACACATCGGCAAGCCGGGCCAGTTACTGGTGTCTGTTGGCGACCATGTGCTGAAAGGCCAGCCACTGACCCACTTTAGCACCAGCTTTATGCTTCCGGTTCATGCCCCGACGTCAGGCACCATCAGCGCGATCGAACCGCGCACCACGGCACATCCGTCGGGCTTGAGTGAACTGTGTATTGTCATTCAGCCAGATGGTGATGATCGCTGGCGCGAACAGACACCACGTCCGGATTATCGCGATGAAACGCCAGAAGAACTGATTGAAATTATCCGCCGTGCCGGTATTGCAGGTCTAGGTGGCGCGGGTTTCCCTGCGGCAAAGAAAATCCAGTCAGGTCAACAGCGCACAGAGGTTCTGATCATCAACGCAGCCGAGTGTGAACCCTACATTACGGCAGACGACATGTTGATGCGCCACCATGCCGACGAGGTGATCGCCGGAATCGAAGTGGTGGAACATATCCTGAAACCGAAGTTAACCATCATCGGGATAGAAGACAACAAACCGCAGGCATTAAAAGCGCTGCAGGACGCTTCTGCTGACAAAGATATCGTCATCCGCGTTGTACCGACCAAATACCCGTCCGGTGGCGCCAAGCAGTTGATCAAGCTGCTGACCAATCTCGAAGTCCCCAGCGGCAAACACTCCGCCGATATTGGCGTTATCGTCCAGAACGTGGGATCTATGCAGGCGATCAAACGTGCGGTGATCGATGATGAACCACTGGTTCGACGTGTCGTCACACTCACGGGCAACACGTTTAAGCAACCGCGCAACGTATGGGCTCTGCTCGGTACCCCGGTTGAAGCCCTGTTGACAGAGTTTGGTTATAAAGCTGACAAAAAGCTGCCACGTCTGATCATGGGCGGGTCATTGATGGGCTTTACCCTGCCACACGGCAACGTACCCATCACAAAGATCACCAACTGCATTCTGGCACCCAAGCGACGTGAAATCGTTGCAGAACAATACGAAATGGCGTGTATACGCTGCGGTCAGTGTGCTGACGCTTGTCCGGCGTCTCTGCTGCCTCAGCAACTGCTATGGCACGCCAAGGCCGAAGAATACGACAAGTGCGAAGAGCTGAATCTCAAAGATTGTATTGAGTGTGGGGCTTGTGCTTATGTGTGCCCAAGTGAAATTCCACTGGTACAGTATTATCGCCAAGCCAAGGCCGAAATCTGGGCACGAAAAGAAGAAGCCGAAGCCGCCGAACGTGCCAAACAGCGTTTTGAAGACAAAAAAGCGCGTATGGAGCGGGATAAGGCGGAGCGGGAAAACCGCTTTAAGAAAGCCGCAGACGATCGTCGCAAAGAGATGAAGCAATCTGGCGGTGATGACGCAGTCGCGGCCGCGATCGCCAGAGTCAAAGCACAAAAAGACGCGGCAACCACTGCCGATACCCCGGTTGTTAAACCGGCCGTCGCCGCTGCGATTGCCAAAGCTAAGGCCAAGCAAGCCCAGGCAATGCAGGCGGGTGATAGCGAACCAGACAACTCTGATATGGCCAAGCTGCGCGAAGAGCGCAAGCGCCAGGCCCGGGAGCGCAAAGCACAAAAAGCCAACCAGGACACCACCAGCGATGCGGCGTCTGACGGTGAGTCAAAAAATGCGGCAGTTGCCGCTGCGGTTGCTCGCGCTAAAGCACGCAAAGCCGCCCAAGCCAGCGAAGCAAACGCCGAGCCTGACTCTTCCGTAGCTTCACAATCCGGTGACGCGGATGCGAAAAAAGCCTCAGTCGCGGCCGCCATTGCTCGCGCCAAAGCGCGCAAAGCGGCTGCAGAGGCCTCTGAACCCCAAGCGGAGCCGGACACCGCATCGCCATCGAATGACGACAGCGATCCGAAAAAGGCCGCCGTTGCCGCTGCCATCGCTCGCGCCAAAGCACGCAAAGCGGCTGCAGAGGCCACCGAGACCCAAGCGGAGCCGGAAAGCGCATCGCCATCGAATGACGACAGCGATCCGAAAAAGGCCGCCGTTGCCGCTGCCATCGCTCGCGCCAAAGCGCGCAAAGCAGCTGCTGAGGCCTCTGAGCCCCAAGCGGAGCCGGAAAGCGTATCGCCATCGAA
>NZ_WXWP01000311.1:0-26488 GCF_009904765.1 Vibrio sp. V39_P1S14PM300 | reverse complement strand
CGCCCAAGAACAACAAGCCAAACCAGCACAAGATTCTGAGGAGAAAGAGTAGTGTCGTTCTTCATAGCCAGCTCTCCCCACGCACACAGCCGTCGAAGTACCCCAGACTTAATGAAGTGGGTTGCCGTCTGTGCACTGCCCGGTCTGGTCGCTCAAACGTACTTCTTTGGTTGGGGGACTCTCATCCAGTTGATTCTTGCCATTGTCATCGCCCTGAGTTTAGAAGCAATGATCATGTTGCTGCGCAAGCGACCACCAATGTCAGCGCTGCGCGACAATAGCGCACTAGTCACCGCTTGGTTACTGGCCGTCGCAATTCCGCCACTGTCGCCGTGGTGGATTGTTACTATTGGTCTGATTTTCGCGATAGTGATCGCCAAACAGCTGTACGGCGGTATCGGTCAGAACCCCTTTAATCCTGCCATGGTAGCCTACGTGGTACTACTGATATCCTTCCCAGTTCAGATGACCAGTTGGCTTTCGCCAGCCACCTTGCAGGAGACGCCTCTGACGTTCGGCGACGCACTGCATTTGATCTTTACCGGTTTCAATATTGAGGGGTTATCCCTGCAGCAGGTCCGAGCCGGCATCGATGGCGTCACTATGGCAACGCCACTGGACGCATTCAAAACCGCTCTCACCACAGGAAAAACACCTTTCGAAGCCATGCAGCAACCTCAGTTTGGCGGACTGGCGGGCGTCGGCTGGGAATGGGTTAATCTGGCTTATCTTGCAGGTGGATTGGCACTGATAAAGCTACGAGTGATCAACTGGCATATTCCGGTCAGCGTCTTGTGTGGCCTGCTATTCACCAGTGGCTTGTTGATGATTGTAACCCCGGGTGAAACAGCCTCGCCACTCATCCATTTGCTGTCGGGCGCGACCATGCTAGGGGCATTCTTTATTGCCACTGATCCGGTGTCGGCGTCCACCACGATGAAAGGCCGACTGATTTATGGGGCGTTTATCGGCGCGCTGATGGTGATCATTCGCAGTTGGGGAGGTTTCCCGGATGGCGTGGCGTTTGCTGTTTTGCTGGCTAATATGTGTGTACCGCTGATCGATTACTACACCAAGCCTCGAACATATGGGCATTAAGGAGTGTTATGTTAACTGCAATTCGTAATAATGGCCTGACACTCGCCGTCTTTGCCTGCTTGTCGACCGGGTTGGTAGCATTGACCCAATATCTGACTAAAGACAGAATTGAAGTTCAGGAACAAGCACAGCTGTTGTCGGTACTCAATCAAGTGGTACCCACATCGCTGCACGACAACGACTTGTACCGTTCCTGTACTCTGGTGCGCGACCCGGCGCTTGGTACAACTGAAGCCATGCCGGTGTATATTGCGCGGCTTGCCGGTGAGCCTAGTGCAATGGCGATTGAAACCATCGCGCCAGACGGCTACAACGGTGCCATCAAACTGATCGTCGGTATTAGGCACGATGGCACCATCACTGGCACTCGGGTGCTGGCGCATCAAGAAACGCCGGGGCTGGGTGACAAAATTGATCTCAGAATATCCGACTGGATCACCAGTTTTACCGGGAAACAGGTTACCCCGCAAAACGAAGCCAGTTGGAAGGTGCGTAAAGATGGCGGACAATTTGACCAGTTTACCGGCGCGACGATCACTCCGCGTGCCGTGGTCAAAGCCGTTAAGAAAACCGCCATCTTCATCGCACAAAATCAGGATGCGATCCTCGCACAACCCCTGACCTGTGGAGGCAACGATGAGTGAACATAAAACGCTGATCAAGAATGGTATGTGGGACAACAACCCGGCCCTGGTGCAACTGCTTGGTCTGTGTCCGTTGCTGGCGGTTTCGTCGACCATCACGAATGCACTCGGACTGGGCATTGCAACGCTGCTGGTGTTGGTCGGCTCGAATGTGACGGTTTCTTTGGTTCGCCACCACGTCCCTAAAGAGGTCCGTATACCGGTGTTCGTAATGATCATTGCGTCGTTGGTCACCTGTGTTCAACTGCTGATGAACGCTTACGCCTACGGCTTATATTTGTCACTGGGTATCTTTATTCCTCTGATCGTGACCAACTGCATCATTATCGGTCGCGCCGAAGCGTTTGCGTCCAAAAATGACGTCCTTCCAGCGGCTCAGGATGGTTTCTGGATGGGAGTTGGCATGACTTCCGTGCTGGTGGTGTTGGGTGCGCTGCGCGAAATTATCGGCAACGGCACCCTGTTTGACGGCGCAGATCTGCTGCTTGGAGAGTGGGCAAAAGTGTTGCGTATCGAAGTCTTCCACGTCGACAGCAGCTTCCTGCTCGCGCTGCTGCCACCAGGCGCATTTATTGGCGTCGGCTTTCTTATCGCACTGAAAAACATCATCGACAAACAGTTAGCCGCCCGACAGCCTAAGCAGGAAAAGCCTGCGATAGAACGCGTCCGCGTCACGAATTAAAACAATAAAACACCAGGCCAGCGTCTGGTGTTTATCCATTGGAAGCAGCCTTAAAATGAACAAAGAAAAACGCATACAGATCCTGGAGCGATTACGGGAAAACAACCCTAACCCGCAGACAGAGCTGAACTGGAGTAGCCCGTTCGAACTGCTAATCGCGGTGTTATTATCCGCTCAGGCCACGGACGTCAGTGTTAATAAAGCCACCGACAAACTCTACCCGGTCGCGAATACACCCCAGACGATGTTTGACCTTGGCGTGGATGGCGTGAAAGAGTACATCAAGACCATCGGCTTGTTTAATTCCAAGGCGGAAAACGTCATCAAAACCTGCCGAATTCTGCTCGATAAACACCATGGCGAAGTGCCAGAGGATCGGGCAGCCCTGGAAGCGCTGCCTGGCGTGGGACGCAAAACCGCCAACGTTGTGCTCAACACCGCGTTTGGCTGGCCGACGATTGCCGTTGACACCCACATCTACCGCGTGTCAAACCGCACCAAATTTGCGATGGGGAAAAACGTTGACGAGGTTGAACAGAAATTACTGAAAGTGGTGCCTAAAGAGTTTAAGCTGGATGTGCACCACTGGCTCATCTTGCACGGTCGCTATACCTGTGTGGCACGCAAGCCACGCTGTGGAAGCTGCATTATCGAAGACTTGTGCGAATTTAAAGACAAAGTATATCCGGAAAGCTAGGAGCAAATTATGGCAAACGGTCGCATTCTTCACACCATGCTGCGCGTGGGTGATCTGGACAAATCGATTCAGTTTTACACTGAAGTTATGGGTATGCAGTTACTGCGTACCAACGAAAACAAAGAGTATGAATACACTCTGGCGTTTCTGGGTTATGGTGACGAGTCTCAGGGCGCAGTGATTGAACTGACTTACAACTGGGGCACCTCAGAGTACGACATGGGCAATGCATTCGGTCACATAGCGATTGGTGTCGATGACATCTACACCACGTGCGACACAATCAAAGCTGCCGGTGGTAACGTAACCCGCGAGCCTGGCCCGGTAAAAGGCGGAACCACACATATCGCGTTTGTGAAAGACCCCGACGGGTACATGATTGAGCTGATTCAGAACAAACAAGCATCCGCTGGCCTGGAAGGTTAAACCACATGAAAAGCGGTGCTGTCACCGCTTTTATTTTTTCGTTTACATGATAATGATTATCATTTAACATTTAGTTTGATGCTATGGGAGAAAATGATGAGCATACACGATTGGGAACAGCATACCTTATTGGCCGATACCGCGATGAGTGAGCAGGACCACTTACGCAGTATTTTGCATTATCAACAGGCATTGGCACTGAGTGAACACTTGTCTTTACAGGAAGAGATCGATCTGGAAGAACGGCTAATGATTTCGGTGATCTCCTGTCACAATCTGGCGCAATTTTGGCGCTCCATTGGTGACGACCATTATGAAGTGAAATACCTGCAACTGGCATCGGAGAAAGTACTGATGTTGGTGCCGCAATGCCACAACCCCAATTGCGAAGCCTTCATTGATTCTTTAGGTTGCTGTAAAAAAGCGTTGATTGAGTTCATGAAACGCCATCCGGATCCGCGGATTGCCCATCAGGTAAAAGACATTGACTCGGTCACCAATTGCAACCAGATAGCCCGTTTTAAACTCAATTAAACAGGTGGGTCTGCTCCCCCACCTGTTTATGTCGCCACATTACACCTGAGTGCGGCCAAGAGAAATAACCACCCGACGGTTTTTGTCTTTCCCAATCGGCGAAGCATTGTCTGCGATCGGACGGCGCTTGCCATACCCTTGTACCTGAATCCGGTCTTCTGGCAGGCCAATCGACTTAAAGTAATCCCGCAGCACTTCTGCACGCTTTTCGGATAGAGCCTGACTGGCACTCTTGCCATCAACAGAATCGGTATAGGTCGAGACTAGCACCAAATCGATATCCTGATTGTAGCGAATGTACTCGGCAATCTGAGCCAAACGTTTCTGCGACGCTTTGTTCAGTTGCACACTTGAGCGATCGTAATGCAAGATAGTGAAAGCGATGTCTTCAAAGCTGTAGGGCAGCAGATTGGCAATGCAGTCACTAAAAACGTTGTACTGCTGCTGAAACAACACCGAGGATAACGCCACTTCAATTCGCTGATCCCGGCTTTGCCAATCCTGGTAACTGAATGTCGGGTAGCGGCCTTGTTCCAGTTCACCCAATATTCCCCAAGCGGTCTGACCACCGATGTATCCGTCAAATTGTTTAAAAAATTGAATGGTAGTGATCCGCTCCGCCCCTTCTCCAGGGCGCCAGGCCGGCGGCATCGACACCAGGCTGACATTACGCGTATCGCCCATCGGACGTCGCATTTTCAGTTCGAAATCGAGGTTAATTTTTTTACTCGCACGGGAAGAAAACTGAGCGTCACCATAGTTGGGAATATGATGTACCAAACGGCATTCCAGAGGCGTATTCACCAGCATTTTCCAGCTCGACTGCTGTGGTGTGGCGACATAACGTTTCTCCTGCGCATTGACGCTGGACGTCGTTACGAGCAATACCGCCGATATCGCACTCAATAGCCATTTATTCATGTTCTCGATCTTCTCTTCCATATACGGGCGGCGAAGGCTTGCCGCTTACATCTTGTCTGAAATGAATCTGCAAAATCTGCGCCAATTAGTTTGGTGTTTTCTGCCGTGCGCTGGTTTTTATCATGTGGATTATCTGTAATAATGCCAGCCCTGTCACACAATCCTGGACTCCCATGACTGAACAAAATGAAGCATTGACGCTAAAAAAACGTTTTCGTGGCTATTTTCCGGTCGTTATCGATGTCGAAACCGCCGGGTTTAATGCCCAAACTGATGCTCTGCTTGAGATATGTGCCGTTACCTTAAAAATGGACGAGCATGGCGATCTCCATCCAGCGTCAACCATTCATTTTCACGTCGAACCTTTTGAAGGTGCTAATCTGGAAAAAGAGGCTCTTGAGTTTAACGGTATTCGCGACCCGTTCAGTCCACTGCGTGGCGCGGTTAGTGAAGCGGAAGCACTCAAAGAGATCTATAAACAGGTTCGCAAAGAACAGAAGGACGCGAACTGTAGCCGCGCAATCATGGTGGCACACAACGCAAACTTTGATCACAGCTTTGTGATGGCAGCCAGTGAACGCAGCAAACTCAAACGCGTTCCATTCCATCCTTTTGCCACGTTTGATACTGCCGCCTTAAGCGGCCTGGCGTACGGTCAGACCGTTCTGGCCAAAGCCTGTAAAGCAGCGGGGATGGAGTTTGATAATAAAGAAGCTCACTCAGCGTTGTACGATACTCAAAAGACCGCTGAGTTGTTTTGTGGCATCGTGAATAAGTGGAAAGCCCTCGGTGGCTGGCCGCTCGTTGACGAACCTAATAACGATAATAAGTAAACACAACCTATCGAGATTACTATGAATCCTGTTGTCATTTCTGTATGTATCATGCTGTTGCTGGCACTGATGCGGGTGAATGTGGTGGTCGCCCTCACATTCAGTGCCATTGTCGGCGGCCTGGTTTCCGGCATGAGCCTTAACGATTCGGTGGCTGCGTTTGAAAGCGGTCTGGGCGGTGGTGCCACCATCGCGTTAAGCTACGCCATGCTGGGAACCTTTGCGGTTGCGATTTCGAAATCCGGCATTACTGACTTGCTGGCTCAAAGCGTAATCAAACGCATCCACGGCAAAGAAAGTGGCGCCGCCACGACCGGTCTGAAATACGCCGTTTTGGTGGCCCTGGTGCTGGTCACCATGTCATCACAAAACGTTATTCCGGTCCACATTGCCTTTATTCCTATTCTGATTCCACCACTGCTGGGCGTGTTTGCCAAACTCAAGCTGGACCGCCGTTTGGTTGCCTGCGTACTGACCTTTGGTCTGATCACTCCTTACATGGTCCTTCCCGTTGGCTTTGGTGGGATTTTCCTTAACAACATTTTGCTCAAGAGTCTCCGTGACAATGGCCTGGCAGACGTCACCGCCAGCCAGGTTCCGACCGCCATGCTGCTGCCGGGCGCCGGAATGATTTTTGGCTTACTGGTCGCAATTTTCTTCAGCTACCGTAAGCCACGCGAATACAAAGAAACCACGCTGACGCATGTTGACCCAGAGCCAAGCCACATCAATAAAAAGCACATCCTGATCGCGGCACTGGGCATTGTGGCAGCACTGGCCGTCCAACTGACCACCGGCTCGATGATCATCGGCGCTCTGGCGGGATTCATGGTGTTCACTTTCGGCGGTGTCATTGCCTGGAAAGAGACTCATGATGTCTTTACTAAAGGCGTGCATATGATGGCGATGATCGGTTTCATCATGATTTCCGCCGCAGGTTTCGCGGCAGTCATGAAACAGACCGGCGGCGTCGAATCTCTGGTACAAGCGCTGTCTGGCGGCATTGGTGATAATAAACCGTTGGCGGCATTACTGATGCTGGTCGTGGGCCTTCTTGTCACCATGGGTATCGGTTCATCTTTCTCGACCATACCAATCATTGCCACCATTTATGTGCCTCTGGCGATCGCTTTTGGATTCTCACCTATGGCGACCATCGCGCTGGTAGGTACTGCAGCAGCACTGGGTGATGCAGGCTCTCCGGCCTCTGACTCCACTTTGGGCCCGACTTCAGGTCTCAATGCTGATGGACAACATGAACATATTTGGGAAACCGTAGTGCCGACATTTATTCACTACAACATCCCGCTCATTATCTTCGGATGGATAGCCGCGATGGTGCTGTAACCAGCACTGCGCTGATGGAAAAACCGGCCACTAAGGCCGGTTTTTTATTTTTGCATCCGACAAAAAAAGCCCGGCAATTCGCCGGGCTAGGTATTCTTTATCGAAGGGCAAATTACCAACCGGTAACTTCGCGCAGACCTTTACCAATCTCTGCCAGAGATTTTACTGTCTTAACGCCAGCCGCTTCCAGTGCCGCGAATTTGTCTTCAGCAGTCCCTTTACCACCAGAGATAATCGCACCTGCGTGGCCCATACGCTTACCAGGAGGCGCAGTAACACCAGCGATATAAGACACAACTGGTTTAGTCACGTGCTCTTTGATGAACGCTGCCGCTTCTTCTTCTGCTGTGCCACCGATTTCACCGATCATGACGATCGCTTCAGTTTCTGGGTCTTCCTGGAACAGTTTCAGGATGTCGATGAAGTTTGAACCTGGGATTGGGTCACCACCGATACCAACACACGTAGACTGACCGAAGCCTTCGTCTGTAGTTTGCTTAACTGCTTCGTAAGTAAGTGTACCGCTGCGAGATACGATACCTACTTTACCTTTCTTGTGGATGTGACCAGGCATGATACCGATCTTACACTCATCAGGAGTGATAACACCCGGACAGTTAGGACCGATCATGCGAACGCCAGTTTCTTCTAGCTTCACTTTTACGTCGATCATATCTGTTGTAGGGATACCTTCCGTGATGGTTACGATTAGCTCGATACCTGCGTCAATCGCTTCCAGGATAGCATCTTTACAGAAAGGTGCTGGTACGTAGATGACGGTCGCTGTTGCGCCAGTTGCTTCAACTGCTTCACGAACTGTGTTGAATACAGGTAGGCCTAAGTGAGTTTGGCCACCTTTACCTGGAGACACACCACCAACCATTTGCGTACCGTATGCGATAGCTTGCTCTGAGTGGAACGTACCTTGACCACCAGTGAAACCCTGACAGATTACTTTAGTGTCTTTGTTAATTAATACAGACATTATTTAGCCTCCGCAGCAGCAACAACTTTCTGAGCAGCATCTGTTAGCGACTCAGCAGCAATGATATCAACATCAGAATTAGCAAGAACTTCGCGACCTAGGTCTGCATTAGTACCTTCTAGACGAACAACAACTGGTACGTTTACACCTACCTCTTTAACCGCACCAATAATCCCTTCTGCGATCATGTCACAACGTACGATACCGCCAAAGATGTTTACCAGTACTGCTTTCACGTTGTCATCAGATAGGATGATCTTGAATGCTTCAGCCACACGTTCTTTCGTTGCACCGCCACCGACATCGAGGAAGTTAGCTGGTTTGCCGCCGTGTAGGTTGACGATATCCATCGTACCCATTGCCAGGCCAGCACCGTTAACCATACAGCCAACGTTACCGTCTAGTGCTACGTAGTTCAGTTCCCACTGAGCTGCGTGCGCTTCACGCTCATCTTCTTGCGATGGATCGTGCATTTCACGTAGCTTAGGCTGACGGTAAAGTGCGTTTGAATCGATGTTGATCTTACCGTCAAGACACAGCAGGTTGCCTTCGCCAGTCACTACCAGCGGGTTGATCTCCAGCAGAGCCAGATCGTACTGAGCGAACATAGTGCCAAGACCCATAAAGATCTTAACGAATTGTTTGATTTGATCGCCTACAAGACCCAGTTTGAACGCAAGTTCACGGCCTTGGTAAGCTTGAGGGCCTACGAGTGGGTCGATGGCTGCTTTGTGGATAAGCTCCGGCGTTTCTTCCGCCACTTTCTCGATTTCCACACCGCCTTCAGTAGAAGCCATGAAAACGATCTTACGGCTAGCACGGTCAACGACCGCACCCAGATACAGTTCATTGGCAATGTTTGATGCTTCTTCTACCAGGATTTTAGTGACTGGCTGACCATTCGCGTCTGTTTGGTAAGTAACCAGGTTTTTGCCCAACCACTTTTGCGCAAACTCTTTCACGCCATCTTTGGTATCGTGCAGTTCAACACCGCCCGCTTTACCACGTCCACCAGCGTGAACCTGACATTTAACGACTTTCTTCTCCGTCGTAATACGGCCAGCGGCTTCAAAAGCTTCTTGTGGCGTATCACATGCGTAGCCTTCCGGCACAGGCAAACCGAATTCTGCAAACAGCTGTTTGGCTTGGTATTCATGCAAATTCATTGTGTTATTCCGTTTGTTTATCCCTTGTGGGATTTATTATTTCCATAAGGCGTAAGCAAGCGCTTCGCCAAACGTATGTAGGGTGCTTCTAAAAAGCTGTCACTGATAACAGCAACACACTGGAGTTGAGCATTCCAGTGGAAAAGGTGCCGGAAAACCGGCACCTGAATTCCGCCTTAAACGTCCAGAAGCAGACGTGTTGGATCTTCCAGCAGTTCCTTGATAGTCACCAGGAAGCCCACGGATTCACGACCATCGATCAAACGGTGGTCATAGGATAGCGCCAGGTACATCATCGGTAGGATTTCAACCTGACCGTTCACCGCCATTGGACGCTCCTGGATCTTGTGCATACCCAGAATCGCAGACTGTGGCGGGTTGATGATTGGCGTCGACATCAGGGAACCAAACACACCGCCGTTGGTGATGGTGAAGTTACCGCCCATCAGCTCATCAACCGTCAGCTTGCCATCACGGCCCTTCACAGCCAGCTCTTTGATGCCTTTTTCGATCTCAGCAAAACCCAGCGTATCGCAATCTTTCAGTACCGGCGTCACCAGACCACGTGGTGTGGAAACCGCCATGCTGATGTCAAAGTAGTTGTGATAAACAATGTCATCACCATCAATGGATGCGTTGACTTCAGGGTAACGTTTCAGTGCTTCGGTTACCGCTTTCACGTAGAAAGACATGAAGCCCAGACGAATACCGTGGCGCTCTTCGAACTGATCTTTGTATTGCTTACGCAGATCCATGATAGGTTTCATGTTGACTTCGTTAAACGTGGTCAGCATCGCGGTGCTGTTTTTCGCTTCCAGCAGACGGTTGGCTACCGTCTTGCGCAGACGAGTCATCGGCACACGTTTTTCAGTGCGCGCAGCAGCTGGAACCTGAATGTCGCCTTTGTCTGCTTCCTGTTTCGCTCCTGATTGAGCGCTCTTAAGGTAAGCATCGATGTCTTCGCGCGTGATACGACCACCTACACCAGTGCCTTTCACTTGCGATGCGTCCAGATTATGCTCTGCCAGCAGGCGGCGTACCGCAGGACTCAACGCATCGTTGCTCTCTTCGGTCAGCGCAGCTTTGTGACGTTTATCTGGCGAGGATTCTGACTCTGCGGTGGTGTCCGCTGTAGGTTCACCCGCAACCGCGCCTGGCTTCAACTTAGCCAGCAGTTGTTTAGACAGAACGGTAGCGCCTTCTGCTTCAACAATCGCTTCCAGGACACCATCTTCAGGTGCAGGAACTTCCAGGACAACTTTGTCGGTTTCAATATCGACGATTACTTCATCACGAGCGACCGCTTCACCTGGTTGTTTGTGCCAAGTAGCTACGGTTGCGTCGGCAACTGATTCAGGTAAATCTGGAACCAGAATTTCAACTGTCATATCTGTGTCTTCCTTTTACTTCTAGTTCTTAAGCTAGGGTCAGAGCGTCTTCGACCAACGCTTTTTGTTGTTTCAAGTGTACCGACATATAACCTACTGCTGGTGAAGCAGAGGCTGGGCGGCCCGCGTATTTAAGATCCGCACCGGCAGGAATCGCCGCTCGGAAGTTATGTTGACTCGAGTACCAGGCGCCTTGGTTTTGTGGCTCTTCCTGACACCAAACGTAGTCAACCGCATTGGTGTACTGTGCAATTGCTGCTTTCACATCGTCCAACGGGAAAGGATACAGCTGTTCGATACGAACAATTGCGACATCTTCCTGTTCGTTGGCGCGACGTTGCTCCAACAGATCGTAGTACACCTTACCTGCACAAAATACGACGCGTTTCACTTTTGTCGGGTCCAGGTTGTCCACTTCAGGGATCGCTGGCTGGAATGTTCCTTCTGCCAAATCTTCCAGTGTTGAGGTACACAATGGATGACGCAGCAGTGACTTCGGAGACATCACGATCAGAGGACGACGCATTGGACGCACAACCTGACGACGAATCATGTGGTAAACCTGAGCTGGTGTCGACGGAACCACCACCTGCATGTTTTGCTCCGCACACAACTGAAGGTAACGTTCAAGACGTGCAGAGGAGTGCTCTGGTCCTTGACCTTCGTAGCCATGTGGTAACAGCATCGTCAAACCACACAAACGTGCCCATTTTTGCTCACCGGAGGAAATGAACTGGTCGATAACCACTTGAGCACCGTTAGCGAAATCACCAAACTGCGCTTCCCACAGGGTCAGACCACCCGGCTCGGCCGTGGCATAGCCGTATTCGAATGCCAATACTGCTTCTTCTGACAAAACAGAGTCAAATACCTGGAATGGCCCCTGTTTGTCGTGAATATTTGCCAGAGGCATGTAAGTGCTGGCGTCGCCCTGGTTATGCAGTACCGCATGGCGGTGGAAGAAAGTACCACGGCCTGAATCCTGACCAGAAATACGGATGCGTTTGCCTTCATCAACCAGCGTGGCGTAAGCCAATGTCTCAGCCATACCCCAGTCAAACAGTTTCTCACCCGTCAGCATCGCTTTACGATCGTTGTACAGCTTATTCACGCGACTTTGCAGCTTATGACTTTCCGGATATTGGCAAATACGCTGACCCAGTTCCAGCAAACGCTGGCGATCAAACTGATTCGCCCATGCTTCGTCCCAATCGTGGCCCAGATACGGAGACCAGTCGACTGAATGCATCGTCATCGGACGCCACTCTTTCACCACCACTTCACCGTGGTCCAGAGCGTCGCGATATTCGTTCACCAGTTGCGTCGCGGTTTCGATGTCACACTCATTGCGGTCAATCAAAATGTCGGCATACAATTTACGCGGCGTCGGGTGTTTTTTGATTTTCTGGTACATCAACGGCTGAGTCGCGTTCGGCTCGTCCGCTTCGTTGTGACCATGACGGCGGTAACACACTAGGTCAATAACCACATCACGCTTGAATTCGTTGCGGTAATCCAGCGCCAGACGCGTCACAAACGCGACCGCTTCTGGATCATCTGAGTTCACATGGAAAATCGGCGCCTGAACCATCTTCGCGATGTCAGTACAGTACATGGTTGAGCGGGTATCACGAGGATTGGAGGTGGTAAAACCAACCTGGTTATTAACCACAATACGCACGGTACCGCCTACCTGGAAACCACGAGCCTGAGACATATTGAACGTCTCTGCCACCACACCCTGACCAGCAATCGCAGAATCACCGTGAATCGTGATAGGCAGTACACGACTGCCGTCTTTATCGCCCAAGCGATCTTGACGGGCTCGTACTGAACCGATCACCACCGGGTTAACGATCTCGAGGTGCGACGGGTTAAACGCCAGTGCCAAGTGCACATTACCGCCAGGGGTAGCGAAGTCTGCTGAGAAGCCCTGATGGTACTTCACATCACCCGTTCCCCAGGTTTCATCGTGTTTGCCGGCAAATTCGTCAAACAGATCCTGCGGACGTTTACCCAGTACGTTCACCAGCATGTTCAGACGACCACGGTGCGCCATACCAATCACGACTTCGCGCATGCCCGTGTTGCCAGCGTGACGAATCAGTTCTTTGGTCATTGGGATAAGAGCATCACCGCCTTCCAGTGAGAAACGTTTTGCACCAGGGAATTTGGCCCCGAGGTAACGTTCCAGACCTTCCGCCGCAGTCAGCTCTTCAAGGAAAGTACGCTTGTGATCATTATCAAACGACGGCTGACCCACAACCGGTTCCAGACGCTGCTGAATCCAGCGCTTCTGTTCGGTGTCGGTAATGTGCATGTATTCTGCACCAACGGAGCCGCAGTAGATTTTCTGAAGAGCAGAATGAATGTCTTTCAGTCGCATAGTGTCTTGCCCGATGGCAAAAGAACCTACGTTGAAAGTTTCTTCGTAATCGTCTTCGGTGAGATTGTGGAATGCTGGATCGAGTTCAGCCACAGGAGGACGTTTCCAGATTCCCAGAGGGTCTAATTCAGCTGCTTCGTGACCGCGAAAGCGGTACGCATTGATAAGCTGAAGTACTTTTACTTGCTTTGCATCGACATCAGGATCACTAACTTGGACACTGTAATGCTTTGTCTCTTGAGCGAGTCGTCGGAAGTAGTCACGGACACGTGAATGCGGTTGTTCTGTTGTCTCTTTCGAGTTTACAGGTAAGCCGTCAAAAACACGTTTCCACTCCTCACTTACCAGATCGGGATCACTTAGATACAGTTCGTAGAGTTCTTCTACATAAGTTGCATTGGCGCCAGCCAAGTGTGAAGACTCGAGCCATGCCTTCATCACGCCGTTTTGCATATTTTCCCTTAACCAGTAGTTTTCACGTTTGCTTCGGTCTACGCCGAGCTATTAAAGGCCGGCTTCCACCCAGAGGCAGAGCCGGCAATTTTGTTGTTACTTTACACCGAGCGGTTCACCAACATGGTCTTAATATGACCAATGGCTTTCGTCGGGTTCAGTCCCTTAGGACAAACACTGACACAGTTCATGATGCCGTGGCAACGAAAAACGCTGAAAGCATCATCAAGATCAGACAAACGTTCGTCTGTTGCAGTATCACGGCTGTCAATCAACCAGCGATACGCTGCCAGAAGTCCTGCTGGGCCGATGAACTTGTCCGGATTCCACCAGAACGATGGGCAGGATGTCGTACAACACGCACACATAATACATTCATACAAACCATCCAAATGCGCACGTTCTTCTGGAGATTGCAAGTTCTCTCTTGATGGCGGTAATGCGCCATCATCAATCAAGAAAGGTTTAACTTTCGCATAGTTATCGTAGAACTGCGTCATGTCAACGATCAGATCACGAACCACAGGCAATCCAGGCAGAGGACGAATCACAATCTTGTCGCCTTTCAGCGCCGACAGAGGCGTGATACAAGCCAGGCCATTTTTGCCATTCATGTTTAGCCCGTCAGAACCACATACCCCTTCACGGCAAGAACGACGGAATGCAATGCTAGGATCCTGCTCTTTCAACGAAATAAGCGCATCCAACACCATCATGTCCGACCCTTCGTCCACTTCTAGGGTGTAGTCTTTCATGTAAGGTTTGTTATCCACATCCGGATTGTAACGATACAAAGAGAAGTTCAGTTTCATTGTTCAGTACCTCCCTTAGTAAGTACGTACTTTCGGCGGGAAAGCTTCACGATGCACTGGCGTCATGTTCACATCACGCTTGTTCATCGATTCCGTTTCCGGGTTGTAGATAGAGTGGCACAGCCAATTTTCATCATCACGCTCTGGGTAGTCAAAACGTGCGTGTGCACCGCGGCTCTCGGTACGATAGTTTGCCGCAACCGCCGTCGAGAAAGCGGTTTCCATCAGGTTGTCCAGTTCCAGACACTCAACGCGCTGGGTATTGAACTCCTGAGATTTGTCCGCCAGGTGTGCGTTTTTCAGACGCTCACGGATCACTCTCAACTCTTCCAGACCAGTTGCCATAGCATCACCTTCACGGAAAACCGAGAAGCTGTTTTGCATGCAGCGTTGCAGATCTTTGCGGATTTCAACCGGATCTTCACCACCTGTGCTGTTTTCCCAGCGCATGGTACGAGCCAGAGAGGCTTCGATATCCGACTCCGTCGCCGGACGCGCTTCGGCTTGCGCCGCCAGCGTTTCACCCAGGTGCAGACCGGTTGCACGGCCAAACACCACTAAGTCGAGCAGCGAGTTGCCGCCCAGACGGTTGGCGCCGTGTACTGACACAGAAGCAATCTCACCACAGGCATACAGGCCTTGTACTTCGACATCCTGACCGGATGTGGTTTGCTTAATCGCCTGACCAGAGACCTGAGTGGGTACACCGCCCATCATGTAGTGACAGGTTGGAATAACCGGAATCGGCTCCTTCACAGGATCCACGTGTGCAAAGGTCCGAGATAACTCACAGATGCCTGGAAGACGCGACTCTAGGACATCTTTACCCAAGTGATCCAATTTCAGCTTAATGTGTGGACCCCATGGGCCATCGCAGCCACGACCTTCACGGATTTCAATCATCATAGAACGCGCCACCACGTCACGACCAGCCAGGTCTTTGGCGTTAGGTGCGTAACGTTCCATGAAACGCTCACCGTCTTTGTTCAGCAGGTAACCACCTTCACCACGACACCCTTCCGTAACCAGAACCCCAGCTCCGGCAATGCCCGTTGGGTGGAACTGCCACATTTCCATGTCTTGCATTGGTACGCCCGCGCGCAATGCCATACCAACACCATCACCGGTATTGATGTGGGCATTAGTGGTCGAGGCGTAAATACGGCCTGCACCACCGGTTGCCAATACCGTCGCTTTCGACTTGAAGTAACAGATTTCACCGGTTTCCATGCAAAGCGCAGTACAACCCATCACGGCACCGTCCTGGTTCTTCACCAGATCCAATGCATACCACTCAGAAAAAATTGTGGTTTTGTGTTTGACGTTTTGTTGGTAAAGCGTGTGCAGCAACGCATGACCAGTACGGTCCGCCGCAGCCGCAGTACGAGCTGCCTGTTCACCACCAAACTCTTTCGACTGACCGCCGAAAGGACGCTGATAGATGCTACCATTGTCAAAACGCGAAAACGGCAAACCCATTTTTTCGAGCTCAATTACCGACTCAGGGCCGTTTTTACACATGTATTCGATGGCGTTCTGATCACCGATGTAATCAGAACCTTTAACCGTGTCGTACATGTGCCACTGCCAGTTATCTTTATGCGAGTTGCCCAGAGCAACCGTGATACCACCTTGCGCAGACACTGTGTGGGAGCGAGTCGGGAACACTTTGGACAGCAGTGCACAAGTCAGGCCCTGCTCAGAAATTTGCAGTGCAGCACGCATACCTGCACCACCAGCGCCGATTACAACGGCATCAAATTCACGAACTGGAATAGTCACTTACGCACCCCACAAAATAAACAGACCAGAGAAGAAATATCCTAACAGCACGGCAATCACACCAAGCTGCAATCCAGCACGCAGTGCCGTCGGCTTGATGTAGTCTGTCAGTACTTGCCATAACCCGATCCACGCGTGAATCAGGATAGAAACCAAAGCAAGCATGGTGAACGTTTTCGTAAACGTGCCACCAAAGAATTGGGTCCAAGATACGTAAGAGATATCACCAGAGAAAGCAATGAAGCTTACTAGGTAAATAGTGTATAGCGTCATAATGATTGCAGTTGCACGGATTAGCAGATAATCGTGCACGCCATTACGACCAAATGAAGAAACATGTTTTACCATACCAGTACCCCCGCCAGAAGAGACAACACGGCAGTGGCGCCGAATGCGACTTTGGCGCTCATGGCACCAGATTCAAGTTCTTCGAAATATCCGAGATCCATCAGCAAGTGACGAATACCACCGGCAATGTGATAAGCCAGTGCGGTCAGAATACCCCAGAGGATAAACTTAACGAAGAAACCACCGACGATATCGCTGGCTTGCATAAAGCCAACTGGGGAGGACAAGGAAATGGATAATAACCAAAGCAAAATTCCGATAGCAACAAACGTAATCACCCCGGACACACGATGCAGGATGGAAGCGATTGCTGTGATCGGAAAGCGAATGGTCTGCAAATCTAAATTAACAGGTCTTGACTTTCTTTCTTTCACGGGCTTGCTCACTCAGCTCCATTGAGCATTTATAGTTATGAACGAAAATTTGGCTTCAAACCCACAAAAGTTAACATCTGTTTAACAAATTCTCGTAGCAAACAAGGATTAAAATGTAAAACTTTTGTTAACAACAAGACTAGAAACGTCACCTCACTCTTGTTTCGAGCCTTGAATTTATAAGGTTTTCCCCAAAATTTACTGCGCCATCTTACGGCTGGCAACATTCTAATACAATTGATGTAACAATTTTTGCTACACAGAACAGATTTTTAACTATGGACCTATAAAAAATCATAACAAGTGCACAAGTCGGAGGAGAAAAATTGACTTTGTTAACGAACACACGTACAAAAATGACACACAAACATCCTGGACGGATTAAATAATAAACAAAGGAGATTGTTATGGCAGATAAGAAAGCGACCCTTCATATTGAGGGGAAAGCGCCAATCGAACTGCCGATTATGGACGGGACTCTTGGTCCTCAGGTAATCGACGTTCGTACTCTAGGCTCAAATGGTTACTTTACTTTTGACCCTGGTTTTCTTGCCACTGCATCCTGTGAATCTCAAATCACTTACATCGATGGCGCAAAAGGTGTGCTGCTACACCGCGGTTACCCAATCGATCAATTAGCCAATAACGCTGATTACTTAGAAGTATGTTATATCCTTCTTTATGGTGAAGCCCCTACACGTGAGCAATACGAAGCGTTCAAAACAACAGTAACGCGTCACACTATGGTCCATGAGCAAATTGCGAGTTTCTTCCACGGTTTCCGTCGCGATGCTCACCCTATGGCCGTTATGTGTGGTGTGGTTGGAGCTTTGGCCGCCTTCTACCATGACTCTTTAGACATTAATAATGATGAACACCGTGAAATCGCGGCTTATCGTTTGTTGTCTAAAATGCCGACTCTGGCTGCGATGTGTTACAAATACTCCATCGGTCAGCCATTTATCTACCCACGTAACGATTTGAGCTACGCGGAAAACTTCCTGCACATGATGTTCGCCAACCCATGTGAGGAGTACGAAGTAAACCCTGTGGTTGCTCGTGCAATGGATAAAATCTTTACCCTGCACGCGGATCATGAACAGAATGCCTCCACGTCAACCGTACGTTTGGCGGGTTCATCAGGTGCTAACCCATTTGCGTGTATCGCTGCGGGCATCGCATCTCTGTGGGGGCCTGCTCATGGCGGTGCAAACGAAGCATGTCTGCGTATGCTGGAAGAGATCGGTAGCGTCGACAACATCCCAGAATACATTGAGAAAGCGAAAGACAAAGACGATCCTTTCCGTTTGATGGGCTTTGGTCACCGTGTTTACAAGAACTATGACCCACGTGCGACAGTTATGCGTGAAGCCTGTCACGACGTGTTGAAAGAGCTGAACATCAGCGATCCGCTGCTTGATGTGGCAATGGAGCTGGAGCGCATCGCGCTGTCAGACGAATACTTTGTCGAGAAGAAGCTGTACCCGAATGTCGACTTCTACTCTGGTCTTATTCTGAAAGCGATTGGTATTCCAATCTCAATGTTTACCGTGATCTTCGCGATGTCACGGACCATTGGTTGGATTGCTCACTGGAATGAAATGCACAGTGATCCGCACAACCGTATTGGTCGCCCGCGTCAGTTGTACACTGGCCAGAAACTGCGTGATTTCAAACCGTTGTACGAACGCGAATAATCGTCAAGCCAACACAAAAAGAGCGAGTATTTACTCGCTCTTTTCATTTGCTGTTTTTGACCGGCCCGGGGCGGTTAAATCATTGGGGTCTCGGTGTTGACGCCCAGATTCTGGCCACGATGACGCAGTAAATGATCCATCAGAACAATCGCCAGCATAGCCTCAGCGATGGGCACTGCTCGGATACCCACACACGGATCATGACGCCCTTTGGTGATCAGTTCGGTACTTTCCCCGCTTCGCGTAATGGTTTCACCGGGTACGGTAATGCTGGAAGTTGGCTTCAGCGCAATGTTGGCGACGATGTCCTGTCCTGTAGAGATTCCACCCAGAATCCCACCGGCGTGGTTACTGGTAAATCCTTGAGGTGTCAGGCTGTCACGGTGTTGACTGCCTTTCTGACTCACCACGTCAAAACCATCGCCAATCTCAACCCCTTTGACAGCGTTGATGCTCATTAGCGCATGCGCGATGTCCGCATCAAGACGATCAAACACCGGTTCACCTAAGCCGACAGGCACCTGCGTGGCAACAACCTGAATCTTAGCGCCAATCGAATCACCCTGCTTTTTCAGATCGCGGATCAACTGATCAAACGCATCCACCTTATTCACATCCGGACAGAAAAAGGCATTGTTCTCAATTTCATCCCAATCGACTTTGTCGATAGAGACATCCCCCATTTGTGACAGGTAGGCGCGAATTTCTACACCAAAGGTCTGTTTTAGGTATTTTTTCGCAATTGCACCTGCCGCAACACGCATGGCAGTTTCACGCGCAGACGAACGGCCGCCTCCGCGATAATCACGAATACCATACTTTTGGTGGTAGGTATAATCTGCGTGACCCGGACGGAATTTATCTTTAATGTCCGAATAATCTTTCGAGCGTTGATCGGTGTTTTCAATCAACAGGCCAATGGACGTTCCGGTCGTTTGCCCTTCAAACACGCCAGAAAGAATTTTGACTTCGTCCGGTTCACGACGCTGAGTCGTATAACGTGACGTGCCAGGACGACGGCGATCCAGGTCGATCTGAATGTCGGCTTCACTGATTTCCAGCCCCGGTGGGCACCCATCGACGATACATCCCAGTGCGATACCGTGACTCTCTCCGAACGTAGTTACCCGGAAATGTTGTCCGATACTGTTTCCTGCCATTACTTCCTCATGTATCTGGCCATTGCCGCCTGATTTTGCAGCAACCACCAGGTTTACTGTCTGTTGTTCGTGATTTCATAGTGTCTTTATTACGTTTTGATGTAAACCCCTCTCCGGCAACTATTTCGAATTTATTGAACGAATAAAAAAACGCCGGAGTCATTACCCCGGCGTTTTCAGTTTCATTCGCGAATCAGTCTTTGTACAAAGAGAAGTCACTCGCACAATCGAGCAATTGTTGTCGGGTCAGCATGAAGACCCCATGACCGCCGTTTTCAAATTCAATCCAGGTGAACGGGATGTGAGCGTACTGCTCCATCATATGGATCATAGAATTGCCCACTTCACAGATCAAAATACCGTCATCGGTCAGGTAATCCGGTGCGTTAGCCAGGATACGGCGTACCAGTTTCAGACCGTCGGTGCCCGCTGCCAGACCCAGTTCCGGCTCATGGGTAAACTCATCCGGCAGGCTGTTCATGTCCTCTTCATCCACATAAGGGGGATTAGAAACGATCAGATTGTAACGTTCTTTTGGCAAGTCCCTGAACAGGTCCGAACGAATCGGGAAGACCTGTTGTTCCATGCCGTGGTCCTGAATGTTCTGCTCTGCCACCTGCAACGCATCCACTGAGATATCAATCGCATCCACTTCGGCTTCCGGGAAAGCGTGTGCACACGCGATCGCAATACAACCACTACCGGTACACAAGTCCATGACCCGCAGTGGTTCTTCAATTAACCAAGGCTGGAACTGATTCTGAATCAATTCACCAATCGGTGAACGCGGCACCAGTACTCGTTCATCGACGAAAAACTCCAGGCCACAGAACCAGGCTTTATTGGTCAGGTATGCGGTCGGCGTGCGTTCATTAATTCGCTTGACAACACGTTCCACTACACGCAAACGTTCGCTGCTGGTCAGACGAGAATTCAGGACATGTGGCGGTACATCAATAGGCAAATACAGGGTAGGCAGAATCAACTGCACTGCTTCATCCCAGGCATTATCCGTACCATGACCGTAAAACAGATTAGCGGCATTAAAGCGGCTGACTGTCCAACGAATCATATCTTGAAGGGTATGAAGCTCAGATACGGCTTCTTCTACAAAAATCTTATCCAAAATTGCCTCCGAAAAGCGCTACAATACTGCCAATTGCAATTGATCAATCGTTTTGAACCCAGATGAGCAAAAAAGACACCGATATCGACGACGATTTCGCCCTTTTTCGGGACGCAGTACAGGGCGTAAAAAAGTTGCGTCAGGATACCATAATCCAGCAGCCAAACAGAAACGCTAAGCAAAAACAAATTACCCGCTTTAGCCGTGAAGCCAGCGATACAGAATTCTACTTCTCAGACGAGTTTGTCCCTTTGCTCAGCGAAGACGGTCCGACCCGCTACGCCCGAGATGATGTTTCTCAGTATGAGGTTAAGCGGCTAAGACGTGGTGTGTACGTACCGGATGTGTTTCTCGATATGCATGGCATGACGCAGGCAGAAGCAAAACGTGAACTTGGTGCGATGATCGCGTATTGCGTAAAAAATGAAGTGCACTGTGCTTGCGTCCAGCACGGGATAGGCAAACATGTCCTGAAACAAAAAACCCCGTTGTGGCTTGCCCAGCATTCCGACATCATGGCCTTTCATCAGGCACCACTGGAATTTGGTGGTGACGGTGCACTGCTGATCCTGTTGTCCATCCCTGAAAAATAGTCGGCAGTGCGGATGCACTGCCTGCGTGTTACTCGGTTAATGGTTGCTCGGTATCCACTTCGCGGTATTGCGGTTTCTTTCTCACATAAAGACGACGCTGCACTTCCGCGACTACCTGCCCCTGCCGATCTTTAACGTGGATAATGAACTCCGGAAAGCTTTTCTCGCCGTACGCCGTCTGCTGAAGAATCTCGTTCAGTTTCGCTTCTGTCACAGTGAATTCTGCGTACAGATCAGACTGGCCCGGCTTGATGAAATTGATGCTGGCATCTTTGTCCCACACATAATACTGCTCTCCAAGAATACCCATCAACATCAATGAATAAACCGGATCAGTCAGTGAAAAAATACTGCCGCCATACTGGGTACGATTGGCATTTTTGTTCCACCAGCGTAACTTGAGTTTCATGCTGACTTGACGAAAATCGTCGCTGATGGACAAAATCCGGATCCCGGAACCCCAGAAAGGTGGCCAGACATTGAGGGCAAATTTGACCAGGCCCGGCTTATAAATTCTTGCCAGTGATTTGTTCATGCTCTTATCCCTGATACTGAACTGTGTTTCGCTAACATGTTACACAATTGTAACTGGTCAGATCAGCATTATCAGTGACATTACACGCCTTTACAAAATTTTCCTAGTAACCCTTTGAAGTTCGTGGTTTATTGTTTAGGGCTACTACCCTATAATGCTAATAATATTGAATTCTGTTAATTGCTGCAGATCATCAACAGGAAAGTATATGTCAGATAACAACCAAGCGTTAAAGGATGCTGGTCTAAAAGTTACCCTTCCGCGACTGAAAATTTTAGAAGTATTACAGCAGCCAGAATGTCAGCACATCAGTGCAGAAGAGCTTTACAAGAAGCTGATCGACTTAGGTGAAGAAATTGGCTTGGCTACCGTATACCGTGTCCTTAACCAATTTGATGATGCAGGTATTGTTACCCGTCACCACTTTGAAGGCGGCAAATCCGTTTTTGAACTGTCGACTCAGCACCACCATGATCACCTGGTTTGTCTCGACTGTGGCGAAGTGATCGAATTCTCAGATGACCTGATTGAACAACGTCAGAAAGAAATTGCTGAGCAATACAACGTCATTCTGACCAATCACAGTCTGTACTTGTACGGTAAATGTGCCGACGGGGCTTGCAAAGACAACCCGGACGCCCACAAGCCAAAAAAGTAATCGAAATTTAAAAAGCCAGTCCTTAACGACTGGTTTTTTTGGCTCTGAAAAGATCAACCCAATATAAAAAAGCCGGCGATTGCCGGCTTTTTCTCTTCATCACTCGTGATTACTGGTTCTCAATTTTCGCCCAGGTATCACGCAGTCCAACGGTACGGTTAAACACCAACGCAGCAGCTTTCGACTCTTTTGCATCGACACAGAAGTAGCCCATCCGTTCGAACTGATAGCCTTTTTCAGCTTCCGCGGACGCCAGACTTGGTTCAACGTACCCGTTCACCTTAATCAGTGAGTCAGGGTTGATCGTCTCAGCGAAGTTATCCGCGGACGCCGGGTTCGGCACAGTGAACAGACGATCGTACAGGCGAATTTCTGCCGGCAACGCTTTATCTGCAGACACCCAGTGAATCACGCCTTTCACCTTGCGACCGTCCGCTGGGTTCTTGCCAAGCGTATCTGCATCATAAGTACAGAAGATCGTTGTGATGTTGCCTTCTGCGTCTTTCTCGACACGTTCGGCTTTGATCACATACGCACCGCGCAAGCGCACTTCTTTCCCCAGTACCAGACGCTTGTATTTCTTATTCGCTTCTTCGCGGAAATCTTCACGTTCAATCCAGATTTCACGGCTGAACGGCACTTCCCGCTCCCCCATTTCGGGTTTGTTCGGGTGGTTGGCGACCGTCAGATTTTCCACTTTGCCTTCATCAAAGTTCTCAATCACAACTTTTACCGGATCCAGCACAGCCATTGCACGTGGCGCGTTCTCGTTCAGATCATCACGAATGCACGACTCCAAAGAGCCCATTTCGATCATATTGTCCTGTTTGGTCACACCAATACGCTTACAGAATTCACGAATCGACTCTGGCGTGAAACCACGACGACGCAAGCCTGAAATGGTTGGCATACGAGGATCGTCCCAGCCATCAACCAATTTCTCGGTCACCAACTGGTTGAGTTTACGCTTTGACATCACTGTGTACTCAAGATTCAGACGGCTGAACTCGTACTGACGCGGACGGCAATCAATCGTGATGTTTTCCAGTACCCAATCGTAGAGACGGCGGTTGTCCTGGAACTCCAGCGTACAGATAGAATGCGTAATGCCTTCCAGTGCATCCGAGATACAGTGAGTGAAGTCATACATCGGGTAGATGCACCACTTGTCACCGGTTTGGTGGTGATGAGCAAAACGGACACGGTACAGCACCGGATCACGCATGACCATAAACGACGATGACAGGTCGATCTTGGCACGCAGACACGCCGTACCTTCTTCAAAGCCACCGTCACGCATTTTTTCAAACAACGCCAGGTTTTCTTCTACGCTGCGGTCACGGTACGGGCTCGGTTTACCCGGCTGGGTCAGTGTGCCACGGTATTCACGAATCTGCTCAGGACTTAGCTCTTCAACATACGCTAAGCCTTTGTTAATTAATTCCACTGCATACTCGTAAAGCTTATCGAAGTAGTTTGATGAGTAACACACCTCACCTGACCATTCAAAGCCTAACCAATGTACATCATTCTTAATTGACTCAACGTATTCGACGTCTTCTTTTTCCGGGTTCGTGTCATCAAAACGCAGATTACACTGGCCCTGGTAGTCCTGAGCAATACCAAAGTTCAAGCAAATGGATTTTGCGTGACCTATGTGCAGGTAGCCGTTTGGCTCCGGCGGGAAACGAGTATGCACACTTGTGTGTGTACCATCCGCTAAATCTTTATCAATGATTTGGCGGATGAAGTTCGATGGACGAGCCTCAGCTTCACTCATCTATAGCACCTCAATAATTTTAGTATTGTCAGAAAAAACAGGCTCTGCGCGTGCGGTCACGCGGCAGAGAAAATTACCGTTAATGATCCACAATTCTGCCTGCCAGCACAACATAAACACGCAATTTCTTGAGAATATTTGCGTTTCCGGCACCAACACGGTGCAATCGTCGAAATTGTAAGCACAAAAAAAGCCTCCCGGAGGAGGCTTTTAACACCAAAAACAGTCGGTTTGATTACGGCAGTTTAACGTCCGTCAGATCTTCATTAGCACCGATGGCTTTCATTTCACCGGCCACAATCTCAGCCAGTGGGCCAAGGATAACTTGCAGGTTATTTTCACCCAGCTTCACTACCCCTTTGGCACCCAACTTTTTCAGCACATCTTCATCAGCGACAGAGCGGTCTTTCAGTGTCAGACGCAGCCGAGTGATACACGCATCGATGGAAGTCAGGTTTTCGTGACCACCCAGTGCTTTCAGGTACTGGCGTGCCAGGTCCCCTTTGGTGTTGTCACCAGCAGGCGCTACCACTTCAGAGTCATCGTCTTCACGACCTGGTGATTTCAGGTTGAATGCGCGAATCGCGAAGCTGAATGTAAAGAAGTACAGTGCACCAAAGCCCAGACCGATAATCAGCAGAATCCAAGGCTTAGTTGCCAGCCCCCAGTTCAGTATGAAGTCGATCAGACCCGCAGAGAAACCAAAGCCGTGCAGAGTACCGAACATGTTTGCCACGACCAGAGACAGGCCGGTGAACACAGCATGAATCGCATACAGAGCTGGTGCCAGGAAGACAAACATGAATTCCAGAGGCTCAGTGATACCGGTCAGGAATGAACAGAATGCAACTGAGAACAACGCACCACCAACCTGGCTGCGTTTTTCAGCTGGCGCGGCCAGATACATAGCCAGTGCTGCACCTGGTAAACCAAACATCATTACCGGGAAGAAGCCATTCATGAACACGCCCGCGCTCTTGTCGCCGCCGAAGAAACGGTGCAAGTCGCCAGATTTCAGTGTTTCAGTCACTTCTTTCACCGTCGCTGTGATTTCAGGCGTCACAGAGTTAACAAACTCGAAGGTATGAGGCTGACCAACCACCAGCGTTTTCGCAATCGCCGGATCCACACACAGCTGTTGCAGCGCAGGCAGCGCCTGGCCAGCAGCTTGAGCGCCGGTAACTACGATTTCTTGACAAGTCCCCATACCAAACCAGAAGTATGAGTTCAGCACGTGGTGCAGACCCACAGGGATCAGCGCACGGTTTAATGTGCCGTACACAAACTGACCAATCGCGCCAGAGGTGGACACCGCGTGTGCCAAAGTATCCAGACCACCTTGAATCGTTGGCCAAACCACGCCAGATACCGCGCCCGCAACCAGTGCAAACAGGCCTGCCATGATTGGAACCAAACGCTTACCGGCAAAGAACGCCAGCCATTCCGGCAGACGCGTATTGTGGAACGCGTTGTACGAGTGACCGGCAATGATACCGGCGAAGATACCACCGAAGAACGACATATTGACGCTCGCGTCAATTGTCGATGCTGTCGCGGTCAAGACGAAGTAAGCAACCGCCCCCGCCAGGCCAGCCGCACCGGAACCGTCTTTCGACAGACCAATGGCGATCCCTAAGCCAAACAGCAGTGGCAGGTTGCTGAAAATTGCGTTACCGGCCTGAGCCATAAACGGGATATCAAGTAGGTCAGGTTGACCTAAGCGTAATAGTAGCGCCGCAACGGGAAGCGTTGCGATAGGCAGCATCAAAGCTTTACCTAGCTTTTGCGCATATCCAAGAATATTCACCTCAAGTTCCCCCTATAGGATTTCTAGTATTTTGCTGAGCCACTTATTTTAGTCGCTCAATTTAGTCATGGTCAGTTTATGACATTAATTTTGCTCCGCAAATTAAAACCTTATCATTTGTGATCATAATCACCAGAAATACACCGCTCTGAGGGATTTTGCTAGCGAGATCATAAAACTTATTTTACAATATAAAAAAACACAGATTTAGCGATAATATCCAAAGCAGAGACAACGATAAGTGGTGGTTCAGAGT